>DATLHN010000040.1:0-16583 GCA_035539875.1 Armatimonadaceae bacterium | reverse complement strand
CCGAGTCGCCCCCGGCGTCGTAAACGACTGCGCGGTCTTCCCGCCGTCCTGCGTTACCGTCACCGTCTGCTTGTTTTCAACCGCGATCTGGCTCTTGACCGCGCCGTCGTCGGCAAGGATCGGCCAGACGTAGCGAAGCGGCCCTTTGTAGCCAGGGACGTGGGTCGTCAGTTCGACGCGCCCGCGCGTCAGCACGTACCGCTCCACGATGCGGGATAGTCCGTTTAGGTCCCCTGAATACGTGACCTCGAACACGACCCGCTCCGGCGTCTCCTTCACTACCTTGACGTCCGTCGAATTGATGGTGCCGTTGCCCAGTTCGCCGATCCTGCGCCAGGCTCCGCCGCCGCCCGCCCGCCAGGCGATGCCTACGCCGGTCGTTCGTCGCCCCGGGGAGCCGCCCGAAACATGGTATTTGGGATCGGCCAGGGCGCTGTCGCTGGGACCGAGCTGTGGCGAAACGCCCCGGACGTGAACGCGAATAAGCCCGGTCGCGTCGTAATTATGGTCGCCGCGCGTGTCGATCTCCACGTAGGTGCCCGCGACGCTGGCGACGACCTTGTGCAGGGCGTCGATCACGAGGACGTAGCCGCCGACGTCCGCGGGCGCGGGCTTCTCGGCGACCTTCTCCGTCGGGGCCGCGTGTGCGTACGCGATGGATAGCATCGCCATCGGGAGAAGGTTGTACTGCGAGTGGGACGAATATCCCTCGTACCCGTGGCGTCGCGTCGGATCAACCCGGTTTTTGACGATCTGCATCTCGCCGGAGGGCCGCACCCACCGCTGCATCGACGACAGGGCGAGGTGCGCGGCCCGCTTGTAGACACCGGCGAGCTGCTCGTCCCCCGCCGCGTGGGCGTGCGCCGCGTAGATCTCGTAGGTGACGCACTGCTCGGCCTCGTTCCACTGGTGGTGGGCGGACCGCCCCCCCGCGGGAAGCTCGCCCCACGGCGACTGCAGAAACAGGCTCGTGACCGCGCCCCGCCGAAGCACTTCGGCCAGAGCGTCCCGGAAGGGGCCGTCGTATCCGCCCGCCAGCATGTCGGCGGCCCAGAGTCGCGGGAAGTGGTCGTAAGCCATCGGGCCTTCGAGGTACAGGCCGTGGGGCGAGCGGAACAGACGTCCCTGAGCGCCGAGGCTGTTCACGACGAAAGTACTCGACCGCTTACGGAGCCCCATCTGCTGGAAGCGCGCCTCGCCCGCGAGGGCGACCACGTTCCAGTTGTTCTTGCCCGGCTCCATGCGGTACGTCTTGTGCGGGTTGAAGCGCCGTATCGCGTCCTCCCACTCCGACGCCCGGGCCGGATCCACGTGCGGCTTCAGCAGCGGCAGAGCGTGCGCGATCATGGGCGCGTAAAAGTCCTCGTGACCGTCCGCGGACGTACGCTCCGACAGCGTTGTCGTGGCCCAGTCCATGGCGCGCGCGGCCGGATCTATCAGGTCGTTCCGGCCGGCGCTGTCGATCAGCGTGGCGGCGGCGAGGGCGAAGGCGGGCGTACTGTACTGGAACTCCTTCCCGAGGTAGGGGTCGCGGATCGCGCCACCCGCGTTCTGCTTCCCCTTCCAGAAGTCCACCTGCCGCGCGATCATCTTTAGATAATCCTCACGGCGAAGTCCCGTCGGCCGGAAGTCGGCTTTTCCCGCCTTCGCGGACTGGCGGAACTTCTCCAGTAGAAGGAGGGTCGGGTCCGACCAGTTCTGAGGCGCTTCCCACGAGTTCACGTTCGGCGACGCCGGCTGACTCCGCACCACCGAAAAACCGAGGAACGCTGCCGCCGAGACGAGGACGCCGCTCGTCGCGATAAGGACCGATCTCCGAGCTTTGCCCATTTGCCTCGTACCTGCTATCTCCCCCGGCGCACTCCTGGCGTCCCCGGGGCACCGCCGCGCACGCGCACGAACGGCCTTAGTCGTACTTCCCGCCCGTACCCGCTACCGGGTCATCCCCTAGCAGTCCGTCGCTGTCATAGTCCAGCCCCTTCTTCGGGGGGATGGGACGGCCCATTCCGTCGGTGTCGAAGGCGAGCCATTTGGTGTGGCCGTCGGCGAAGATGTAGTTCGCGCCGCCGCGGTGCCGGTCGGCCTGAATCATGGCGGCCTTCGTGCGCTCGTCGGTGGGCGGAGCGAACCACTGCCGCTCGCCCGTCGGCGAACCGTCGACCATGGAGCCGTAGTTGATGGCCCGTGCCTGGTGCCCGCCCCTCTCGTCGGGGATCAGGAAGGCGTAAGACCACCCGGCGTTGTTCTTCTTGCCCTCCGTGAAGCCGGCGCAGTCGGCGATGATCGGGGTCTGCGCGGGGTTCTTCAGGCTGTTGAGACTCCGGAGCGGGGGCGACGGCGAAGCGCCGCCTACGTTGGCGCTGTAGGTGTAGCTGACCAGGGCCGGGCCGGACGGGCAGCGCAGCGCCGTCGGGTTCTTGTGGTACGGCTCGATCAGACGGTCCCAGACGAACGCGTCACTCGCCGACTTTCCGGACACGCTCCACGGGACCACGCGGCCGTTGTTGTCCTGGGCGTACATGAGCCAGGCAGTGCTCAACTGCCGCTCGTTCGACAGGCACTGCGCCGTGCGCGACTTCTCGCGCGCGTTCGTGAAGACCGGAAACAGGATCGCGCCGAGGATCGCAACGATGGCCACAACGATGAGCAGTTCGCTCAGACTGAAGGCGGATGACGAAGTTCCGCGGGATTGACCACGATGACAATTTGACATGGGTTGCGACTTTCGATCGAGTTCGTCACGCGTTGAGGGAGACAAAGCGCCGCCTCCGGCCAGGGCGCACGGGCGAGACCACCGGAGGCGTGTGGGCGGGGCATCGGTCACGCCCGCGCCGGTATGGACCCGGCCCATACCGGCGCGAGGACCGCGCGCGTCGTGCGCGTTAGTCGTACTTGCCTTCCGTGCTGCCGCCGAGGGCGTTCGGGTCGTCTCCGAGGATGCCGTCGCTGTCGTAGTCGAATCCCTTGCGCGGGGCGATGATCTTGCCGGTGGCCGCGTCCTTCTCGTAGTGGTGCCACTTCGCGTGCCCGTCGGCGAAGACGTAGTTCGCGCCGTCGCTGTGCTTGTCGGGCTGGATCGTGCCGGCCTTGTCGCGCTCGGCGCTGTAGCTGCCGCCATTGTTCCAGCGCTTCTCGCCGGTCGGACGCCCGTCAGCCCCCATAGCCACCCACTTGATGCCACGCGCCTGGTAGCTGCCGGAACCGTCCGGGCAGATGAAGGACCAGGACCAGCCCGGGATGTTGTTGACCGGGTCGGTGAACTTCTCGCCGCCGCCGCAGTCGGTGATGACCGGCGTCTGCGCGACGTTCTCCAGGCTCGAAAGGGCGCGCGCCGGTGTCGGCGAGATGCCGCCCACGTTGGCATTGTAGGTGTAGGTGACGAACGAGTCGCCCGCGCTCGGGCAGCGCAGCACCTGCTCGTTCTTCTGGTACGGCTGGATCAGCCGGTCCCAGATGAATCCGTCGCTGTTCGTCGCTCCCGTGACCGTCCAGGGGATCACCGACTCGTCGAAGTCCTGGGCGTACATCAGCCAGGCGGTGCTCATCTGCCGCTGGTTGGCGAGGCACGACGCCTGCCGGGCCTTCTCCCGCGCCTTGGCGAATACGGGGAAGAGGATCGCCGCGAGGATGGCGATGATTGCAATAACGACGAGAAGCTCGATCAGGGTAAACGCTGCGGAGCGCTTACCAGGCGCGGTCGACACACGGCGGGGTTGCGTGGGGGCTACGGTCTGCATATTTCTCCTTGCCTGCATTTGGCGCTGCGGCGACTACAAAAAATCTGAAGTTGACTTCGAGGGAATGGACACTAACGGGGCCTGCGGCCAACATTTTGGGTCCTGGGCAGACTTCGCACCGGGTCCGCGCCAGCTTTTTCATTCCTCATGAATATTGGCTGCTCGCTTGTAAGACCTCAGGGCGGACCGCAAATATATCTGCAACAGCTCGACACTCTTCGATCGAACGGTTCTGTTCGTGGCGCTATCCACGTGTCCGATGTCCATCCCTTCGGAAGAGGATTCTGCATGAAGTGTGCCGATGCGGCACGCAGAACATAACCTCGTATAAGCACGAATGTCCGCACACCTGCCTGCGAATGCCGACTCCGGCGACCGCGAGAGCCCGGCTTACCGGGCAGGCGCCCCTGCGCCGCGATCCGTCGCCACGTCCGCGAGCAGCTCGTCTATTCCGTCCCGATACCGGGCCCATTCCAGACAGGACGCCCGCAGGAGGAGCACGCCTTCTGCCGTAAGGGAATACTCCTTATCAGCCGGGCCACGCGGCGGGAGCACGTAGCGCCCTCGTATAGCACCGCCGCATTCGAGAACGCGGAGCAGGCGGCGCACCGCCGCCTCGTCCAGGCGAAGCCGCGCCGACGTACGCCGCTCGACCGTCTGGATCAGCCGCCTGCGGTCCAGCGGCTCGTGGTGAAGGAGCGCGAGTACCACGGTGACGATATGCGGATCGGGAACGGTCTGGGGCATAACGGGGCGTCCGGCACGGTATACCATGGATAACAGACCTCGCGCCGCCTCGTAGGCAGCGGGACGTCACCGGATCGGGGAGAGAGCATGAACGAACGCCACTTCGAAGAGGTCCAGACGTTTCCCTGGTGGGCGTACGCTCTCCTGTTCGGTTCGGGAATCGCGCCGCTGCTGCTGTTGCTGGTCGCGCCGTGGGCGACCGGGCGTGACATCGAGGTGGGACTCCCTGCCCTCCGAAGCCTTGTCGCACTCCTGCCCGTATGGCTCGTGCTCGGGAACCTGCTCTGCATGCGGACAGTACTCCAGGCGGACACAATTACCGTGTCGTTCGGTTGGCTCGTCACCCTTTACCGGCGTGTCATCCCGTTGCGCGAGATCGCCTACGCCGAGGCGGTACGATATAACCCGCTCGCCGAGTTCGGGGGCTGGGGTATACGCGGTGCGGGCGAGAACCAGGGCCTGAACGCTCAGGGAGACAGGGGGGTCCGCGTTCGGCTGCGGGACGGCAGGCGCCTACTGATCGGCTCCCGGCGCGCGGAGGAGTTAGCCGAAGCGATCGGCAGGCAGCCGTACGCGCCATAGGCGAAATCCGGCACTTTTCCGGCTATGCCGGAGCGTCCGGGAGGCCGACCAATGGTTAAGGCAAAGTGAACCACGGGGGCCGATCTCCGTCTACCCTACAAATTGACAGGTTAGCTGTCTCCGCGCTACAATGCCGGTCGTAGGTAGGCCGTCCCGCGCGGCTCAGGAAGGAATTACCCATGCCGGATCGAACGGTGGCGCGCGTCGCCACTGCCGGCCGACGCCCCCGCTCCCCCCTCTTCGCGTCGTCCGTCTTCGTAGCCTCCGCCGCACTCGCGCTTATGGCGCTCGCGACCGCACCACGCCACGCGGCCGCCGCTCCCGACACCGCAGGGGGCGCCGCCCAGGGCGCGCCCGAAGTCCCTCCCCTCACGTCCAGCGCCGAGGACGTATCCGCCGCCGCCGCGCTGCCGGTGGGCGAGACCACGACGGGCGAGATACGCGCGATGTGGGTCGTGCGCGACTCGATGACCAGCCGCGAGAAGATACGAAACGCCGTCGGGCTCGCGAAGAAGTACGGTTTCAACACCCTGTTCGTGCAGGTGCGCGGGCGCGGAGACGCCTTCTACGAATCGAGCTACGAGCCGCGATCCGAATCGCTCGCGAAGGCCCCGCGCGACTTCGATCCGCTCGCGTACGCCATCGAGGAGGGCCACAAGGCCGGACTTGAAGTCCACGCCTGGATGAACACGTTCCTCGTCTGGCATAGCAAGCGCAAGCCGTACTCCCAGAAGCATATCGTCAACATGCACCCGGACTGGCTCGTCCAGGACAAGCAGGGGCGCGTCGCCATGACCGAGCAGTACGACGCCGAGGGCGCGTTCCTGAACCCGGCGATTCCCGCGGCGCGCGAGTACACGAAGAACGTGTTTCTCGACGTGGTCGGCCGCTACGACATCGACGGCATTCACTTCGACTACGTTCGCTACCCGAGCGAGCGGTTTTCCTTCAGCCGCCGCGACCTGTCCCTCTTCCGGGACTGGCTGCTGCCCACGCTCAAGCCGTCCGCGGTCGAGTACGCCGACCTGAAGGCAAGAAAGAACCGCCTCGCCTGGTACTACCTTTTCCCCGCCGAGTGGAAGCGCTGGCGGCAGGAGAACGTGACTCAAACCGTGCGGGCGATCTCGGAGGAGGCGCACCGCTACAAGCCGAATCTGATCGTGTCCGCCGCCGTCTTCCCGAACTACGACGTGGCGAGCGTCGATAAGGGCCAGTCCTGGCACGCGTGGCTCCAGAACGATATCCTGGACGCCGCGTGTCCGATGACCTACAGTAACTCCACGGCGACGGTCGCGTCGCAGATCCGCGACGCAGTCGCGAACAGCGGCGGGAAGCCGATCATCGCGGGTGTCGGCGCGTGGCGCATACCGGCGGCCTCCGCTATCGCCAAGGGAGAGGCGTACCGAAACGTCGGCGCGGCGGGCATCAACTTCTTCTCGTATGACGGAATGACCCGGGCGGGTCGCACGGAGCGATATCTGGCGAAGGTGGGGCAGACCCTGTTCCCCGCCTCGCGCTCCGCCCCGCCGAATTGGAGGCGTGGTGCGAAGAAACGAACCGAGACGGGAAAAGCCGACTAGCGTCGGCGTGGACGAGGACCGCCTGAAACGGGCGGTCCAGGTCCTGAAGGACGGGATCGCCGAAGGCGCGGCCCCGGGCGCGGTCGTCTGCGCGTTCCGCCGGGGCAAGCTCTTCCTCGAAGAGGCCGTGGGGACGAAAGACGGCAAGGCCGCGGCGACGCCGGAGACGGTGTACGACCTGGCTTCCATCACCAAGCCGCTGGCCACGGCATCCTCCCTGCTGACACTCGTCGAACAGGGAAGGATCCACCTGCTGACGCCGCTGCCCGCGCTTTTCGGGGACGCGGCAAAGCCCTGGGGTGACGTCACCGTCGGGCACCTGCTCACGCACACCTCGGGCCTTCCGGCGTGGACGGCATGCTACAAGACGGGCGAAGGTCTGGACAATGCCGTCAAGGCGATCCTGAGCCTACCGGACGAAAAGGCGGCGAAGCCCGGGACGAAGTACGAGTATTCCTGCCTCGGCTTCATCCTTCTCGGCCGCATCATCGAGAACACGACCGGCCAGTCCCTCGACCGCTTCGCGCGGGACAACGTCTTCCTGCGGCTCGGATTGGAGACGCTCCAGTACCGCCCGCCCCAGTCGCTCTACGCGCGCGTCGCGCCGACCGTTGCCGCGGAAGGCCCGGAAGGCACACCGGGCACGCCCACGGAACTCCCCCTCTGCGGGATCGTCCACGACGGCAACGCCCGCGGCATCGGCGGCGTGTCGGGCAACGCCGGCCTCTTCGGCACGGCCCGCGAGGTAGCGTCGTTCGGGAACGCGCTGCTCCACCCGGAGGGCGACGCGCGCCTCTTCGGCGCGCCGACGCTGGCGCGCATCTTCGCGAACCAGGTACGGCCCGGCGTCGGCGGGCACAGCCTGATGTTCTTCGCGGAAGGCAACGGCCTGAACCCCTCGGGAGACCTGCTCTCCGACCGGTCGGTCGGCCACTCGGGCTTCACCGGCACCGTGCTGACCATCGACCCGGAGTTCGACCTTGCGGTCGCGGTCCTGACGAACAGCGTCTTCTCCTCGGGTGGCAAGACGAAGTGGCTCCCCCTGCGCCGCCGCTTCCTGAACGCGTTAGCCGCCGCGCTGGAATAGACATCCCGCGGGCGAGCGTCCGCGGGAGCGGGTCTAGGGGGTTGCCGGGTGGGCCGCGGGTGTCGGCACCGCAGCGGGGATCGGGCGGGCGTCGGTCGTCGCCGCCGCACTTCCGGAGAGCGGCGTCAACCCTGCCTCCTCCGCCCCGTCCCCGCGACCGTCTTCGTCGTTCGGCCCCTGTGGTGGGCTTCCGAGTTTCAGCCTGAGGATGTCGAGCAGTGCGAGTGTCACCGACAGCAGGACCGGGCCGAGGAAGATGCCCACGCCGCCCAGCATGAACAGACCGCCGAGGATCGCGAAGAACACGGCCATCGGGTGCAGGCTCGTGCGCCCGCCGATGATGAACGGCCGGGTGATGTTGTCCGCCGTCCCGATCACGCCGACCCCGAGCGCGACGAGGATCAGCGCCTTCACGATCTCGCCTTGCAGCGCGAGCAGGGCCGCGGCCGGTATCCAGACGATCGGCGCGCCCGCCAGTGGGACGATGCAGAGCGCGGTCATCACCAGCCCCCACAGCAGCGGCGCGGGGATGCCGAGCGCCCAGAAGACGAGTCCGCCGATCGTCCCCTGGATGATCGCGACCAGGACGACCCCGTAGAAGGTCGCGTACAGCGTCCCCTCTGCCTTCGCCAGGACGGCATCCGTCTGATCCATATTCAGGGGGATGAAAGCCTTGATCGCGGGGAGCGCGCGCGTGCCGTCCTTGAGGAGGAAGAAGAGCGTCCCCAGCGCCAGGCCGGTCTGAATGAACGTCAGCGCGACGTTCTTGACGAGTCCGCCCGCGGCTTCGGTAACCGCCCCGGAGACCCGCGACAGTCCCTGCGACGCCATCTCGCGCAGGTTGTCCGGCGACGTATCGACGTAGCGCCCCACCCAGCGGAAGGCGTCCCCGAGCGGCCCGCGCTCCAGATTCGCGACCGCGCGGTCCCACGCGCCGCCCTGGATCAGCTCGGTCGCCTGGACGATCATCGCGCGCCCCTCGGCCGCCGCCGCGACGCCGAGAACGCCGAGCGGGACCACGATCACCGCGACCGTCAGCAGCGTGGAGAGGCCCGCCGAAACGTAACTGTTGCGGACGACCCGGGCGATGCGCCGGTGCGTCGGGTAGATGAGGATGGCGAGCACGACCGCCCAGGCGATGGCCCGCCAGAACGGCAGGACGAGCGCGAGGCACAGCGTCAGGGCCAGCAGCAGGACGCCTATAAAGACGCGGGTGCGGAAACGCTCGGTATTCACGATCTAATTATAGCCCGGCGGGACCCCGAACTAAAATCGCGTTTCCGCACCCGTCTGCCGGCGCGCTCAGGGCCGGGGCGTCGCGCCCGGCCACTCCTCCCCGACCATCGCCGCGAGGAGCCTGCCCTCGTGTTCCACGAGCTGGTGGAGGGATCGAATGGCGACCGCCTCCCGCTGGACCGTCACGAGCGCGACCGCCGCATAGCCCAGCAGGAGCAAGCAGGCGATCGGGCCCGCGAGGGCGGTAACGCCGCGAGCCACGACGTGCGAGACGGGCAGGCGCAGAGGACGTGCGACCGCGACGAGCCCGAGGTGCAGGAGCAGCGGCAGGCCCCCACAGATCAGGACCGAGCCAACCGCGATCATGAGGAATGACGTGCCGTTCGCGCCCGTCTCCGCCAGACCGTTGAAGAGTTGGAAGGGCCACAGCGCGTTAGCCACCTGCACCATTATGCTCGCGGCCGCGATTCCGGCGGTCAGCGCCAGCAGTGCGGCGACGCCCGTTCCCCGCAGCAGACCGCGGACCCCCAGCCGGGCGCGGAAAGCGGGCACCGCCACGGCAATGCCCGCCGCGGCCACCGCGGCAACGACGGCGAGGTACGGGGCGTCCGCGGAAAGCAGCGCGGCGATCCCGACCGCGGACGCGGGAGCCAGCACGAAGACCGTGCCGCCCCACTTCGTCGCCGCGTCGAGCGGTCTGCCATCGCGCAGGGCGGGCGAGAGCCGCATCAGCACCAGGTAGACGCCGCCGAAAAGCAGCACGAGGGCGGCGTTTGCCAGCAGCGCCTGCCCCACCCCCCAGAGCGCCAGCACCGACTCCATCTCGGGCACCAGGAGGAACGTGCGCGCCATCGCGCGCTTCGTAATGCCGCGCACGCGCTCACTCGCTTCCCGCTCCGCGCGGTACCAAGTCGCTTCCCGGCCTTCGCCGTGCGTTTGCAGGAAGGCAGCGTACTCGCGGGTGACAATCTGCGCCCGTTCGGTCCGCTCCGCCTTTTCCGGTGACGACGCGACGGCGGGAGACCCGCCTGGCCGCTCGGCCGCCACGCCCGTGATCGCCTGACCCACGAGCGACCCTATCAGCGACGAAGCCTGCACACGCATGGTCGCGCCGAGGCGGGCCACCGACTTGCGTATCGCGATCCCGCCCGCGGCGTCCCCCGCCGCCTCTGCCCGCATCGCCCGGACCGTGGCGACGCGGGCGGCGGCGCGCAGCTGCGCGTAATGCGGGAAGAGCGTCGAAAAGGCGGTCGCCATGCGCGCGAGCGATCCCGTTTCACTGCCGTACGCAGCATGGGCCAGGTCCCACCGGCCGCGCATCTCCTCGGAAATATACTCGTTCCAGTGTGAACAGCGTCCCGCTCGCTCCAGTGCCGCGACGGCGTCCGCGTCGCGACCGGCGGCGAAGTATCCGACGGCGCGCATCGCCGGGAAGTAGGCGTTGTCCGGGTCGAGGCGCTCGCCCGCTTCGGCCGCGCCGTCGAAAGACGCCAATATGTCCGCCGAGGGTGATTTCGCGGCGGGGGCGGGGTTTGCCGGTGCGCGATTCGCGGAGTTGCGCGGCGGCGCGAGCGCGTCCTGATCCTCGACGTGGCCGACGGCTACCGACTGGTCGCCGTTCTGGGTGGCTAAGCGCAGCAGCGCGGCGTGCGCGGCGGGCTCCCCGGGAAAGCGGGCGCAAAGGTCGCGCAGGCTCTTCGCACGCTCCCCGTCGCTCTGGGAAATCGCCGCCGCGAGCTGGATGCCGAAATCCCCGGGCGCGGCTGCGGAAACGCGCCGGACCGATTCCTGCCACGATTCCGCCCGTCCCCATTCGGGGAGGTGGGCGGGTGGCTTTACACTCAGTTGGGTCATCGCCTCGCTGCGCAGTCCGAGCGCGGGGCCGACCTGCGCCCGTACCAGCCACCGCGTCGCGGGCAGGGCAAATAGTGCCGCCATCACCGCGATGGTGAGGGCGTAAAGCGTCCGCCGTCGCTTCGACATCGTCGCGTCCTCCGTTTCGATTTGAGGGGTAAACGGCGAAGGAACGGCGGCGGTTACGGGGGCGCGGTTAAAAAAGTCTCCCGGGGAGGGGCGGCGTCGGCAGTTCCGCGCCGCCGGTGCGCGACGGCCTCCCGCCCGCTCGTCCGTCCTTGCCCAGCCCCTCGACGAGTTTCTGAAGTCGCTCGGCGAGCCGCGTGTTGCGCGGGACGACCCGGGTGTTGCGCACCGCCATCCCGATCGCGCGCTTCGACCCGACGAACACGGCGATCTTTTTAGCCCGAGTGAGCGCCGTGTAAACGAGATTCCTCTGGAGCATCATGTAGTGCTGGGTGTGCAGCGCGATGACGCATGCCGGGTATTCGCTGCCCTGCGACTTGTGCGTCGTAAGGCTGAAGGCGTGCATGAGCTCGTCCATGTCCGCGAAGTCGTACTCGACGGTCTGTTCCGGGAACTCAACGCCGACCGTCTGGTCCTCGCGGTCGATGGCGACTATCTGGCCGACGTCGCCGTTGAAGACGTTCTTGTCGTAGTTGTTGCGCCGCTGCATCACGCGGTCGCCCACGCGGAAGACGATCGGTCCGCGGGTGTACTCCACCTTGTCGGGCGCGGGCGGGTTCAGCGCGCCCTGGAGGACTTCGTTCAGGTTGCGCGCGCCGATGCTCCCGCGCTGCATGGGCGACAGCACGGTAATGTCCGACGGCGCGTACCCGAGGCGCGGCAGCGACTTCGCCACCACCCCCTTTATCTTCTCGACCACGTCCTCCGGCTCGTCCACCTCCAGGAAGACGCAGTCCGCCCCGTCCTTGACCGCCGACGGCGGCAGCAGGTTCGGCATCTTGCCGCGATTGATCGCGTGCGCGTTGGTGATGATCTGGCTTTCCGCCGCCTGCCGGAAGACCTGCGTCAGCCGCGCGACCGGAACGCGCCCGCTGTTGATCATGTCCGCCAGCACGTTTCCGGGTCCAACGGACGGCAACTGATCGACGTCGCCGACGAAGATCACCTGCGCGCCGTCCGGCACCGCGCGCAGCGTCTTGTACGTCAGCACCAGGTCCAGCATCGAGGACTCGTCCACCACGAGAACGTCCAGCTCCAGCGGCTCGCCCGGCCCGTGCTTGAAGTCGCCCTTCTCCGGGTCGAACGCCAGAAGGCGGTGGATTGTCTTCGCCTCGCGCCCCGTCACCTCAGCCGCACGCTTCGCCGCGCGCCCCGTCGGTGACGCGATCTGCAGCCGCTTCCCCAGCTTCTCGAACGCCGCGACGACGGCTTTGGTGGTCGTGGTCTTGCCGGTTCCCGGTCCGCCGGTCAGGACCAGTACGGGCTCGGACAGCGCGCGGCGCACGGCGGCTGCCTGTTCCTCGGAGAGCATCTCCGCCCCGGGCAGGCCGTCGAGGACGGCGTCTATATCCCCCGACTTGGGACGAGTCCGCCAGGGGGAGTTGAGCAGCGTATTGATCCGCTCGGCAAGCGACTTCTCGGTCTTGTGGATCGACGGCGTGTAGATCGCGGTCTGCTCCTGCCCGAGGAATTCCACCGTCTCCGACACGAGCAGCTCGCGCTGGACCAGCGAGGTCAGGCTTCGTCGAATCGCCTCGGTCTGGTTCAGTGCCGAACGGTCCGCCTCCTCGTCGCCCTCGGGCGCGGTCTGCGGGAGCAGAATCTCGCACGCCTTCTTGATCAGCTCGTCCTCGGTCAGGAAGCAGTGGCCGCCGCTCTCCATCTCCTGGTTGAGGACGTAGACCAGCCCCGCCTCAAGGCGCTCCGGGGCGTCCGCCGCGATCCCGACGTTCTGCGCGATCTTGTCGGCCGACTTGAACCCGATGCCCCATATGTCGCTGGCGAGCTGGTACGGGTTCTTCTCGACCACCTCTATGGCGCGCTCTTTGTAGTGGCGGTAGATCTTGACCGCGTAGGTGGGGGTGACGCCGTGGCCCTGCAGAAAGAGCATGATGGCGCGGATCTCGCGCTGTTCGTCCCAGGCGGCCTTGATCTTGTCGATCCGCTTGTCGCCGATGCCCGATACCTGGGTCAGCTTCTCGGGCGTCTCCTCGATGACGTCGAGCGCGTTCTCGCCGAACTTGGCCACGATGCGCTTGGCCATGACCGGGCCGATGCCCTTGACCATGCCGGAGCCGAGGTACTTCTCGATGGCGGCGGCGGTGGCGGGCCGCAGTGTTTCGTACCGTTCCGACTTGAACTGGCTGCCGTACTGCGGGTGCTTGATCCAGGTGCCGTGCAGGCGCAGCGACTCCCCCACCACCGGGTTTGAGAAGGAGCCGAGAACGGGGATGACGTCGCCCTTCGCCCGCCCCTTCGCCTCCGCCGGGACGACCTTGAGCACGGAGTAACCGTTCGCCTCGTTGTGGAACGTGATGCGCTCGACGATGCACTCCAGCGACGCCATCGGCGCGGAGTACCCTTCCTGCTGCTGCTCCTCGCGCACCCGGCCGGAACTCATCGGATTGGGCATAACGGCATTATAACTGCCGCCCGCCCGGAAGTCCCGGAATCGGCACACAGAGGTTCACGGCTTGCCAAACCGGTTCACGGTCGCTCCCGACCCGCGAAGAGGCGCTCCAGGAACGCGAACGCGCCGACGCCGTGGAAGCGGTGGTCGCCGTCGAAGACCTCGTGCCCGAAGTTCTCCGGGACCCCGAACGCGCGGTAGACCTCCCCGGCGCGGGCGACAGCGGTGCGGAAGCCTGGCAGTGGGAAGATCGGGTCTTTATCGCCGCTCTCCGCGAAGAGCGGGCGCGGGGCGACGAGGGCGGTCAGGTCGGGCATTTCGCACAGTGCGAGCAGGCCGGGCACGAAGTTGTCCACGCAGTGGAAGACGCCGAGGACGCTCGCCTCGAACGTGCACAGGTACCCGCTCACGACGCAGGCCGCGACGCGCGTATCGACCGCCGCCGTGAACAGGGACGTCAGCCCGCCGCCGGAGATGCCCATGGTCGCGACGCGGGCCGGGTCCACGACCCCGTCCAGCGTCAGTACGTAGTCGATCGCCCGCATCGCGTCCCAGACGCGCCAGCCGGAAACACTCTCTCCAAGCATCAGCGCCGCGGTGCTGTCCATGTGGCAGGACGAATTCCCGCCGCCCTTCGCCAGCGCCTCGGCGTCCCGCCGCTCGCCGAAGCTGACCTGCTCGATCACAAACGCGACCCACCCGTGCGCGACGCACCGCAGCGGGAAGTCCGCCTGGTACTCGTCGGGCGCGCCCAGGGCGCGCTGACTGCCGTCCTCCGCGATTCCGACCGTACTGTCCATGCCGCGCCCGTGGCCCGGCAGGCACACTACCGCGGGCACGGGTCCGGTGACGCCGTCCGGCACGAGCAGGTACCCGACAGCGTCCAGACCGGGCCGCGTAGTGAAGCGCACGCGGTCGCGCCGGTAGCCGTCCAGCGCCGTCGACTCTTCGACACGGACGTTCAGGGGCACCCGCTCCCACTCTTCGAGGCGGCCGAGCGTCTTGAGAAACGCGGCGCGGAATTCGGCCTGCCACGCGCCGAGGTCCCCGTCCGGTGACAGGCGCGCCCAGTCGAAGCGGTGCGGACAGTCGGCGATGCGCTGCCGGGAATAAGCGCGCGGGTCGAGGGTAGTTTCGGTTTTCTGGTTCATGGTTTGAGAAAGCGTTGCATCCAGTCGACGGAGCGATGCACCATGTCGGGCAGGAAGTCGTGCCCGACGCCGGGGTAGGTTACGAGCGACACGGCCTCCGGAGTCGCGGAGTACGGCCCGTCGCGCAGATAGTGATATAGCGACTGCGCCCCGCTGATGGGAACCACCTGGTCGGCATCGCCGTGCAGCATCAGGAGCGGGCGCGGGTAGAATCGGTCCGCCAGGGTCAGCGGGCTCTGCCCCCGGACGGCGGCGACGACATCCGTGGGCAGACCGGCGGCCTCCGCCTGCCCGGCCCAGTCCGGGTTGCCCGAGATCGACACGGCCGCCGCCACCGCGGAGTCGGTGCAGGCGGTTTTCAGCGCCACGTAACCGCCCATCGAATGCCCGATCACTCCGTAGGAGACGTAGCCCAGGTAGCGTGCGACGACCCCGAGGTCGGCGACCGTCTCCACGATCGCGCGTCCGAATAGCGCCGCGATCGCGGGCGAGGTGTCCGGCTGCCCGAGGGCGGCTGCTTCTTCTGTCGTAGCTCGCTCCCCGTGGCCCACGGCGTCCAGCGCGGCGGCCGTAAAGCCCGCGCGCGCCAGTTCCAGGCACAACTCCCAGTGTCGCTCCTTTCGGCTTCTCAAACCGTGGACGACGAGGACGAGCGGCCCGGGCGGGCGTTCGGTGTCCGAGACGACCAGCGCCGGCACTCCCTCCGGCGTGCGGACCTTCCGGGCCGTCAGTCTCAGGGACCACTCTTCCACGCGGCGTCCTCAGAAAGCGTCCAGGGTGAAGACGTTCGCGGCCGGCAGGACCGCCGCGAGCGCCCGGTAACCGGGTTCGGAGCGCACGTCCAGGCGGCCCGCTCCGCGCAGCCAGTCCAGGGACGGCGTGCCCCAGAAGGCTTGCGACAGCGCGGTGATGTCCATCGAGACGTCCGGCTCCGCGCCCCCGCCGACGACCGGCGAACAGGAGACGTTGCCGCCCTCCGCCGCGACCCGGAACAGGCCGTCGTTCCACGGTGCGTGTTCGTCCCGTACCCGGAGCAGGCACTCCCCGTCCGAAACGGTCCCGTCGGCCCCGCCCAGTCGCTCGAACGCCGCGGCGACGTCTACCACGCGCGCCATGAAGACCGGCCCGAGACGAGTCTCCAGGTCCCAGTGCATCAGGTGCGCCCAAAGGGGAAGGTCGGACGGCATCGTAAGGCGCGCCTTGTCGCATTGCGTCCCGAGGTAGTACAGCAGGGACAGGAGTCCGCGGAACCCCGCGGGCGAGTTGACGACGAACTCGCGGACCTCGCCCCCCTTTCCCGACCCGTCGAACCGCCAGGTAAGGTAGGATTCGGGGGAGCGGTCGTCGTCGCCGCCGAAGCCGTACACGTGGGCGGCGCGACCGTCGCTCGGGTCCAGCGACCGGTTCCACTGGTGCGTCTCCGCGGTGAACAGGCCGCGGTACCGGCGCGCGAACTCCGTGTACGCCGGCTCCAGTGCCCCGCGCCCCTCTTCGGCGGGGATGGCGCGCACCGACCGTCCCTCCGGCGCGGACCGCAGTTCGCGCAACGGCAGAATCACCGTACGCTCCTCCCCCACCCAGTCCCAGCCGTAGCGCCGGTAGAAGGCGAAGGCGAACGGGTAGAGAGAGCTGACGACCTCGCCGCGGGCGCGCATCTGGTGCAGCGAGTCCTTCATCAAGGCGTCGACGAACCCCTGGCCGCGGGCCTCGGCGAAACTGGCGACCCCCGCGATGCCGCCCATGGGCACGGTGCGCTCCGCCCCCCAGTGGACCGCGAACGGGCGGATCGTCAGCGAAGCCGCCAGCTTACCCCCTTCGAACAGGCCCCGCGTGTCCTTGCCGTAGTCCGCATCTTCCGCTTTGTCCGGGTCCTGGGTGACCACACGGCCGCGGCTGAACGCGTGGGACATGAGCGTCCGGTTGGCGTGCGCGTCCGCCGGGGTCAGAGTCCGAATCTCGTAGCTGCCCATACTCTCACGTTCCGCGCGGCCCGCCGATTTCCTGCCTCGACGC
>DATLHN010000039.1:0-5552 GCA_035539875.1 Armatimonadaceae bacterium | reverse complement strand
CGGGTACTTTTCCGCCAGCAGCGCCCGCGCCTCGCGCGCCCTCCCGGCGAAGAGCCGCCGGGAAACCTCGCCCAGGACGGCAGGCCGTCCGGTATCGCCGCCGCGCTTCTTCCGGAGAAGGTACAGCGCTACGGGAAGCCGTAGGTCCGCGGGGGCGTACGGTATCCGGGGATCGACGTGGCGGCGGTAAAGCTCCTGCGTGGCCTCCAGGTCGCGGTAGCCGAACTCCACGGACGGCTCGATCATCGTCCCCTCGCCCCAGTCGTTCCAGGTGACCAGCTGGGTGACCGGCGCACCGCTCTTCAGCGCCTTCTCCAGCGTCTCCCGGTACACCGCCCCTCCTCGGTCCTCGATGCGCCCCCACGACGGGTGGACTCCCGCCGCCTCGTAGACGTCCTCGAAGCGCGGGAAAGCCCCGGCCACGAACCTGGGCCAGTCCTTCGCCCGCGGATAGAACCGGTCGAGTTCGGCCAGCGCGGCGTCGGTCCCCTTCGCGGGCTCGGGCCAGCAGAACGCGCCGACCGCCGCGTCGCCGCGCGGCGCGGACTGGGTCACGAGGTACGGGATTGGAGGTGACAGTTCGGCGAAGATTGCGCGCCACTGCTCGCCGGTGTAGTAGCCGGAGCCGAAGGTCAGGAAGACCGGGCGGCCCTCCCACCGGAGGTACGCGGGGTGTTCGAACCAGTGTCCCCGGAGCCAGCCGAGGACACGCTTCCCGTGCGCGACCACGTCCCCGCCGGGAATTCGGCCCGCCTCCAGCAGTTTCGGCACGGTCTGCTCCTCGTACATCACCGCGAACCGCAGGCCCGCCCGCTGCGCGAACCGGATCAGGTGCTGCGAGTTGCGGTGCAGCAGGCCGTAGTCGAGGTAGTCGTCGATGCCGTACCAGTCGATGATCACGCCGCCGATGCCCGCCATCTTCATCAGCAGCACGTGGCATTCGAGCACGTCGGGGTCGTTCGAGTCGTAGAGGCCGATGCGCGGGTAGAAGCGGGAGGCGGCTTCGCGCCGCGCGCTTCTGCCGTCGATACGCCCTGGCTTGAAGTGGTTCATGGTCCAGTGCCAGCCCCAGCGGTCGCGCCCGGGGTCGGCCTCGTACCACGGCATGTAGTGCGCCATCAGGAGGGGCCGGGCCTGCCGCTGTTGCCGCCGCCGCATCGATTCGTGCGCCATGTTCATTCCACCTCTGCCGTACCCATCCGAAACGAACGACGGCCCCCGCCCGCTCGGGAGCGGGCAGGGGCCGTCGGAAGGGATCGAGGCGTGGTCGAGACTACTTGACCTCGACCGACGCGCCCTCGCCCTCGAGCTGGGCCTTGATCTTCTCGGCCTCTTCCTTGGTGACCTTCTCCTTGACGGCCTTCGGAGCGCCGTCGACGACGTCCTTGGCTTCCTTCAGGCCCAGGCCGGTCAGTTCGCGCACGACCTTGATGACCTGGATCTTCTTGTCGCCCGCCGCCGTCAGGATCACGTCGAACTCGGACTGCTCCTCGGCCGCCGGGGCCGCCGCGCCGCCGTCGCCCGCCGGGGCCGCCGCCGCGACCGGGGCCGCCGCCGACACGCCGAACTCCTCCTGGAGGGCCTTCACCAGTTCGGCCAGTTCCAGAACCGTCATGGACTTGACGGCGTCGATCAGTTCATCCTTCGTAAGAGCCATTTTCGTATCCTTAAAGAGAAATTATCGGGGTGATAACAGAAACGTCTACTACGCGCCCTCGGACTGCCGCTTGTCGGCGACCGCCTGGAGCGTGAAGACGAAGTTGCTGATGATGCCGTTGAGCGTGCCTACGAAGCCCGTGATCGGCGCGTTGAACGAGCCGAGCATCTGCGAGATGAGAACCTCGCGCGGCGGGACCTTGGAGAGCTGCTCCACCTGCTTCGCGTCGAAGAACTTGCCGCCGACCCAGCCGCCCTTGATGGACAGCGGGGTGTTGCGGTTGGCCGCGATGTAGTCGGTGACGACCTTGGCTACCGAGACCGGATCGCCCAGGGCGTAGACCGCCGCCGTCGGGCCGTTCAGCGCCGCGTCGAGTCCCGGGTCGATGCTGCCGTCCTCGCCCGCAAGAGCGCGCTTGAAAAGCGTGTTCTTGACGACCGAGAAGTCGGCGTCCTTGTCCCGGAGCTGCTTGCGGAGGTCGCCGATCTGCGGCACCGAAAGGCCACGGTAGTCGGCCAGAACGACCGCCTGCGCGCGCCCGAGCAGATCACCCGTCTCCTCCAGAACCTGATGCTTCACGGCAACCGTCTTCTTCTTGATCTGCCGCGAAACGCCACTCTTCTTCGCCATGTCGATTCACCTCCCTTCGAAAGGTATCGATAGTACAAACGAAAAGGCCCCCGACCCGAAGACAGGTCGGAGGCCCACAGTGTTACGGGGTCGTCACGCCGCGCACCGCGCGCTGTGTTCCAGCGGACGGCGGGCGCATCCCGAAATTCGTGGATGCCCTCACTCCTCGGCAGGCGGACCCTCTTCGTGCAGGGTCCCTTAAGCGTCCGAAACGGGCGCACCGGCTGTCTTCGGGGAGGCGAATCGTTGCCAGGTCACAGGTTATCACGGCTTTCCCCGGGCGTCAAGCCGGGCGCGTTTTTGCGCCTGCCCCCTTCCGGGTATCCATGGAGAGTGGCAAGAACCGGAACGGAAGCGGCGGCGGCGGCGGTGACGACGGAGTGGCGGGAGATGCGCGGGAGGCGGGTGCGCCTCTCGGTCGCGCCGCCCTTCGCCGGCGGCGGCGACCGCGGTCCGCTCCGCTACCCCCTGCTCCTCGTCCACGGGCTTGGCTGCTCCGGCGAGGTGTGGCACCCCCTTCTGGAGGCGCTGGCCCGGCGCGGGTCGCCGCTGCCGCGCGCCCTCGCGCCGGACATGCCCGGGTTCGGACATTCCGCGCCGCTGGACGAGACGCCGGACATGGACGCGCTCGCGGATTGGCTCGCGGAGCTGCTGGCGGCGGAGGGCGTCGCCCGCGCGCACCTGATCTCGAACTCGATGGGCGGCCAGGTCGTGCTCGCGCTGGCCGAGCGGCACCCGGAGCGGGTCGTCAGCGTCGTGCCGCAGGGGCCGACCGTCGGCATGCCCGTCCCGTTCTGGAGGTACACGGCGGGGCTCGTCGCGGACGGTTTCCAGGAGTCGGGGCGGTACAACTTCAAGCTGATGCAGATGTACTTCCAGATGGGCGTGCCGCGCTACTTCGCCATGGTCGGGAAGATGCGAGAAGACGACGCGATCGCGCGGGCCCGGCGCGTGAGCGCGCCGACGCTCGTGGTGCGCGGCCGACGCGATTCCATCGTCTCCGACCGCACGGCGCGCCGACTGGTCGCCGCGCTCCCCAACGGCGTGTACGCGTCGCTCCCGGACGTGGCGCATGCCATCGAGTACGACCGTCCGGACCTTCTCCTCGACACCGTCCTGCCGTTCTGGCGCGACGCCGAGGCGGCGGAAGCGACGGGGGAGAAGTCAGGGACCGAAGAACAGGTCGCGGGCGAGGTTCCAGGCGACGGCCAGTCCCGTCATCGCCACGAGCCCTATGAACAGGAAGCTGAGACGCTTCGGCTCTAGGCGCGTGGTCAGCAGCGCGCCGACCTGCGCCCCGAAGGTGGAGCCGATCAGAAGCGTGATCGCGATTCCGAGATGGACCCGCCCCTCCAGCGCGTGCGAGATCGTGCCCACGACCGAGGTGGCGAGCAGCAGGACGACGCCGGTCGCCGCGGCGGTCCGCAGACGCATTCCCACCCCGTACACGAGGAGCGGGGTCAGGATCACGCCACCTGCTACGCCCAGCACGCCCGCGAGTCCCCCCAGCGCCAGGCCGATCAGCCCGACCAGCGGCGCGGAGAGCCTGCGCCCGGTACGCGGCATCACCGTCATCGGCGGCAGTTCGACGCGCGTCAGCGGCCCGGCCGGCGGCGCACCGATCGGGGCCGGGCGGCGCAGGTCGCGCGACATCCAGGCGGCGATTCCCGAGAGCAGCAGGACGTAGCCGAGGGAGAGGTAGAGTTCGTCGGCGGGGATCGGGCGGGCGTTCAGCACCCCGAGCGTTACTTCGCCCGACCGTGAGAGTTGGGAAAGGACGCGCGTCCCCGCGGTCACGCCGAGGACGCCGCCCGCCACCATCATCCAGCCGAGTTTCGCCTCGCCCTCCCGAAGGCGGGTGTACCGTATCTGCGCCGCCACGGAGACGCCGATCATCTGGCAGAGCCCCGTGCCCACGGCGATGCCGGGGGGAATCTTGAAGAGGAGCACGAGCAGGGGCGTCAGGATGAACCCGCCGCCGACGCCGAACATGCCCGCGATGACGCCGACTACGAGGCCTAGGGCGGCGAGCAATAGCCACCAGAGCGGTTCAGAGGCGGCTGCGGGCAGAGCAGCGGCGGCAGAAGCAGCGTCCAACGAGGAGCTCCGCGTCTCAGATGTAGTACATGTCCGGCGCGCCTTGATGGCCAGTGTGGGGGGGCGCGGCGGCGCGGCGCTCCTCCAGCCAATCGAACACGTGCGCCGATAGGACGGCCCAGGCGACCGGTACCAGGAGGCAGAGGGCGACGTACAGAATCTTTGGCATCGCCTATTACTGTATCATGCAGGCGGCCGCATTCGCGGTCGGACGGGAAGACCGCACCCTGTTTTGAACCTTCCCGTTCACGGTCCGTCTATCGCTCGGAACACGATTTCCCAGAGAGGTGACGAAGAGATGACCCGACGTTCGATGTTAACTTTTGCAGCGGTTCTTTCCATTTCCGCGCTTACCCTTACCGCGACAGTGTCGCACGCCCAGGAGCAGGGCCAGCAGCGGCGTCCCGGCGCGGGGCAGCGCCGGGCGGGCGGCGGCCAGCGTGGCGGCGCGGGCGGCGTGATGGCGATTCAGCAGGCGCTCCAGGCGGTCGGACTGACCGACGAGCAGAAGGGCAAGATCGAGCCGCTCGTGGCGAAGTTCCGCGAGGAAACGCGCGCCATCGGCAGCGACGTCACGCCGGAGCAGCGCCGCGAAAAGGTCCAGGCGCTGAACCAGAAGTTCCTGAGCGACGTGGAGGCGGTCCTGACGCCGGAGCAGAAGACGAAGTTCCAGGCGGAACTTCAGAAGGCCCGGCAGAACGCGGGCAACCCGGCCGCCCGCATCCCGCAGCAGCTCAACCTGACCGAGGAGCAGAAGACGAAGGCGGAGCCCATCCTCAAGGAGTTCGGCGACGCCTGGACGAAGCTCCAGCAGGACCGGACCGTGGAGCGGGCCGCCCGCACCGAAAAGACGCAGGCCCTGGTCGCCGACCTGAAGACGAAGCTGCGTCCGATCCTGACGCCCGAGCAGCAGAAGCAGCTCGAGGAGATCCGGTTCGGCGGCGGTCGTGGCCCCGGCGGCGCGGGTCGCGGTCAGGGCGGCGGCGCTCGCCCCGCCACCGCGATCTGACGCGACTCCGTAAAACGGGCGGCAGCCCCGGGGACGCGTCCCCGGGGTTGCTTTCCGTTATTCCGAGTCTTTCGGTCGCCGGTACACGATGACCAGGCCGTTGTTGCCGTTCGCGTCGTTCAGCAGGCTGACCTGCCACAGTTCCCAGCCCAGTTCGGC
>DATLHN010000038.1:0-6072 GCA_035539875.1 Armatimonadaceae bacterium | reverse complement strand
CGTCCGCGGGCGCGCCCGCCGAGATTCCGACCCCGATGACTTCGCCGCCCGCCGCCCCCTTCAGAGTCTCCCGGGCGAGCCGTATCAGGAGGGAGACGACGGCGTCCGGCCCGCCGCCCGCGGGCGTGGGCGCGGAAGCGCGGTAGCGGACCTCCCCCTCACGCGTGCCGAGCACCGCCGCCGATTTCGTGCCGCCGAGGTCGATGCCGAGAATCAGTTCGCCCGCCATACCTGCCCATTCTCCCCGCGCGACGCAAGCACCTTTGCCCGGACTGTGCGCGTTTGCAATCGTTGACAGAGAAAGGTCGTTATGATAGGATTTTCGGGGCTGCGCCTCTGCTCGGCCACTGCCCCATGCGGCGGCAGGAAACCTATTGCCGTCGGGCAGACGTAATACCGATACGGGCAGTCAGACGGTCAGCCGCCCCGGATATTGACGCTTTCCTTACCGCCGCCCGGCGCGCGCGCAACGTGCCTGAGTCCGGCAGCGGGCATTCCACATTCAACCAACACTAAGGCATTTTGTGCATCAGGCCGTAGTCAGGAGACGATTCTTGAAGGGTACTACCTCCGTCCCGGCGCGTCGCGCCCTCCTCGCTTGCTCCGCCGCGATAGTCGGCGCATCGCTGCTGTCCGGCTGCGGGAGCAACGACGTTTTCGCCAAGGTCAATAATCAGGTCATCACCAAGGACGAGTACATCAAAGCCCTGGAGCGCCAGTCCGTCACGGTGCCGGGCGGCCAGCCGACCAACGCCGAGCGTCTGGTGCTGGACCAGCTGGTCGGGAACCGCATTCTCCTGGCGGAGGCGTCGAAGAACGAGGTCCTTCCCAAGGACGAGGACATCAACCGGCTCTTCGAGACGCAGAAGAAGATCGTCGAGCAGCAGCTGCCCGGGAAGAAGTACGAGGACATCCTCAAGGAGCAGGGCGCGACCCCCGAGGAGGTCAAGAACGACCTGCGCGTCCAGCTCGCCGAGACCAACCTCTACGCCAAGCTCCTGAAGCTCGACGAGGCCGAGGTCAAGCAGGCGTTCGACGCGGCCAAGGAGCGCTACAGCCTTCCCGCGCGCGTCCAGCTCCGGCTCATCGTCGCCGACACCCCGGCCAAGGCCAAGGACGTCGAGAAGCAGCTGAAGGAGATGAAGAAGTTCGCGGACATCGCGACCGCCGTCAACCCGCAGCCGCTCAAGGCGGATGGCGGCCTGATCCGGCAGACCACCCCCACCGCCACCCTGCCCGCGCCCTGGCAGACCAAGGCGCAGCAGACCGCCAAGGGCAAGCACTTCGGCCCCGTCGAGTTCCCCGGCCAGCCCGGCACCAAGGCGTGGGTCATGATCGAGGAGAAGCTGCCCGCGTTCAGCATCCCCTTCGAGGACGCCGCCCCGCTGGTCCGCCGCGAGCTGGTGCAGATGAAGGTCATGGACCCGGCGAACGCGGGCGTCCGCAATCAGATCATCAAGCAGAAGATGGACGCCAGCTTCGACGCCACCGACGATTCCTACGAGGCCGTCTGGACGTCGGTCAAGGAGCAGGCGCAGAAGGCGGGCATCGGCGGCGCGGGAGCGGGAGCGCCCACCGCCGCAGGCGCGCCCCCGATCGCGCCCCCGGCGGCGGGCGGCGCGCCCGCCGTGGCCCCGGCTCCCAAGTAGCCGCGCAGCCAGACGCTCGGTCGCCGCAGGCGGCGCGGTATCTCCGCGCCGCCTGCGGCATTTTACTATCACGGGAAGGTACGCTCGCATGCTGTATGTCGTCGGCCTGGGTCCGGGCAGCCCGGACGCGCTCCCGGCCCGGAACCTGTCGCTCCTGACCTCGGGGGCGGCGGTGCTCCTGCGGACGGCGCGCCACCCGGTTCTCGAATCCGGCCCGGTCGCGGACGCGCTCTCCGGCCTGCCCGCGGGCGTGGTCACCGCGCTCGACGACGAATACGAGCGCTCGGCCTCGTTCGAGGAGACCTACGTTGCCATCGTGCGACGGGTCCTGGACGCGTACGACCGCGCCGCCCGTGAGGGCGGCGAACTCGTGTACGCCGTGCCGGGCCACCCGCTCGTCGGCGAGAGCACGGTCGCACTTCTTCTCGCGGAGGCGAAGGCGTCGGGCATTGCGGTGCGCGTGGTCGGCGCGCCGTCGTTCGTGGACGCCGCGCTGGAAGCCCTCATGGTCGCGGTCACCGGCGACCTGCACGTCGTGGACGCCCTCACCCTCGACTCCGGCGCGCCGAACGCGCCAGCCGCGCTGCGCACCGGCGGCCCGCTCCTGCTGTACCAGGTCCACTCCCGCGCCGCCGCCTCGGAGGCGAAGCTCGCCCTGATGCGCGCCGGGTACCCCGACGAATTCCCCGTCACCGTGCTGCGCGCCGCCGGGATTCCCGGCCGCGAGGCGACGTATACGACGCCGCTGCACGACCTCGACCGCACCGACGGCCACGACCACCTGACCAGCGTCTTCGTGCCCGAACTTCCCGCCGACCGACGCCGGCCAGCGTTCGCGGAGCTGGTCTCCGTGATGGCCCGCCTGCGCGACCCGGACGGCGGTTGCCCCTGGGACCTGAAGCAGAGTCACGAGACCCTGCGCCGGTACGTTATAGAAGAGGCGTTCGAAGTCGTGGACGCCATCGACTCCGAGGACCCGGACCTGCTCTGCGAGGAGCTGGGCGATCTGCTGCTCCAGGTGGTGTTCCACGCGCAGCTCGCCCGCGAGGAGGGCGTCTTCGACGTGGACGACGTGAGCGCGGGGATAGTCGAAAAGCTGATCCGCCGCCACCCGCACATCTTCGGAGAAGTGAAGGTCGCGGGCGCGGACGAGGTCCTGGATAACTGGAACGCGATAAAGGCCGCCGAAAAGGGTACCGCGAAGGAGGACCCGGAGTCGATCCTGGACGGCATCCCGAAGAGCTACCCCGCGCTCGTGAGCGCGCTGGAGGTGAGCCGCCGTGCCGTGAAGGCCGGGTTCGAATGGCCGGACGCGTCAGGAGTCCTCGACAAGGTCGAGGAAGAGATAGCCGAGCTTCGCGAGGAGATGTTGTCGGAGACTCCGGACGCAGGGCGCATCGCGTGGGAACTGGGCGACCTGCTCTTCACCCTGGTCAACGTGGGCCGCAAGTGCGGCATCGACGCCGAATCGGCGCTGCGCGCGCAGATCGAGCGCTTCAAGCGGCGCTTCCGGCACATAGAGCGCCGCGCCGCGGACGCGGGGAGCGCGGTGGACGCCCTGTCGCTGGACGAAATGGAAGCCTTCTGGCGGGAAGCCAAGGCACAGGAAGGAACACAAGGAGCGTGATGAGAAGGAGAGGATTCTTCGGAGGGGCGGCTGCCGCGGGCGCAGCCCTCTTTTGCGGTGCGGTAGCGGGCCTCGCCTCGCCCGCGACGGCGCAGGGCGGCGGGTTCGACGAGCGCGGCGGCGGGTTCGGGTACGGGCGCGGGACGGAGACGTCGGCGCGCTCGGGCTCCTGGGAAGGCCGCATGCGCACCGACCGGTCGCAGTACCCGCGCGGCCGGGGCGTCGAGATCACCCTGCTGCTCACCAACACCTCGACCCGGCGGATGGAGGTCGCGTCGAACGTCGGCAGCCCCGAGTACGTGCTCACGGTGCGCGACGCCCGCACGAACCAGGCGGTCTGGACCTACGCGAAGAGGCGGTCCGGCGTGATCCGCGTGGAGCCGCGCGACACCAGGATGAGCCGCGAGTTCTGGGACCAGCGCAACAACCAGGGGCAGCGCGTACCCGCCGGTTCGTACCGGGTCGAGGCGGTCCTGCACCCCAACCTGCGCATGACCACCACGATCTTCCTCCAGGACGGCCGCGGCGAGGACGACGACCGCCCCGGCGGCGGCGGCGGTCGCCCCGGCAGGCCGGGGGTTCCGGGCGACCTGAACCCGCCGAACTGGGGCGGCGGAAGGCCCGGCCGACCCGGCGACGGCGGTGGCTGGCCGCCGCCCGCCGCGAACCCGAGCGTCCGCGCCGAAGTACGGGCGGACCGGGCGCGCATACGGCCCGGCGACCGGGTCGGGTTCAACTTCTCGGTGCGCAACGCGAGCGGGAATCGCCAGAACTTCCGGTTCTCGTCCGGCCGCCAGTACGAGGTCGAGGTGCTCGACGGCCGCGGGCGGTCGGTGTGGGCCTACACGCGTGAGATGGTCTTCACGCAGTCGTTCACGGACTTTTCGATCGACCCGAACCAGTCTAAGAACTTCTTCGCGAACTGGAACGTGCCGCGCGACCTGCCGCGCGGCACGTACCAGGTGGTCGCCTACCTGCCGACGCTGAACGGTCGGGTGGGCGAGAGCCGTACCCGCATCACGGTAGAGTAGCAGGCAAAGGGGCGGGCGGCCGTCAGGCCGCCCGCCCCTTCGTTACTCCCCTTCCTCAATCCTCTATCGCGGCCTTGCGCGACTGGACCGCCTTGAGGCGGGCGAGGTCGAACTTAGGCTTGCGGTCGAAAGTGAAGACGCCGTTCTCCTCCGGGTAGACGTCCGTCAGCTGCGTGTAACAGTAGCCGAACATCTCCGGGTCGTCCAGCAGCGCGTCACAAAGCCCCTTGAACCGGGCGTGGAACTCGTCGAGGCTCTTCACCCGCTCGCCGTACCCCCAGGACTCCTTGTTGTCGAACGCCGCCGGGTTCCACCAGATGCCGCCGAACTCGCTGACGAAGTAGGGCTGACCGCGGTAGGGAATGCTCTCCCGCTTGCCGTCCACCTCGTTCAGGTAGGGCTTGTTGTCGGCCAGGCCCGCGTGCCGCTCCCGGAACGTGTCGGGCTTCTGGTCGTAGTCGTGGCTGTCGTAGACGTCCGCCTCGGGGACGCGGTGGGCGTACCCGCTGGCGTCGAGCACCGGGCGCGTCGGGTCCGCCGCCTTCGTCGCCAGGAACATCGCCCGCGTCACGTCGTCGAGCACGGTGATCCGGTCGCCGAGCTGCTGCCAGGTCTCGTTGAGCGGGCACCACCCCACGATGGAGGGGTGCGAGTAATCGCGGTCCACGGCCTCCAGCCACTGCGCCACGTAGCTGGCGTCGGGCTTCTGGTGGTCCGACCTCGGACCGAACCCGGCGCAGCCCCAGTCGGGGAATTCCCCCCAGACGATGTAGCCGAGCTTATCGGCCCAGTAAAGGAACCGCTCCTCGAAGACCTTCTGGTGCAGCCGCGCGCCGTTGAACCCGGCCTCCAGCGACCGCTCGATGTCCGCCTTCAGCTCGTCGTCCGTCGGGGCGGTCATGACGCTCTCGGGCCAGTAGCCCTGGTCCAGTACCAGCCGCTGGAAGACCGACTTGCCGTTGATCTTGATCCGGCGGCCTTCGAGGCTTACCGAGCGGAGGCCCGCGTACGACTCGACCCGGTCCACCACCGCACCGTCGGCGTCAACCAGTTCCAGAGTCACGCCGTACAGGTGCGGGCTTCCCGGTTCCCACAGACGGCGGCGTTCCTCGGGGACGTCCAGGGTCAGACGCGGCCCGAGGTCGAGGTCGGCGCGCGTCTCCGCGCTCGCCACGGTCCCGGCGTCGTCGGTCAGCGTCGCGCGGACCTTCCAGCCCGCCCGGTTCGCGCCCGGCCCGCCCGCCGACAGCGGCGTCACGACGTCGAACCGGCCGTTCGCGAGGTCCGGCGTAATCCGCGGGCGCAGGAAGGCCACGTCCGATACCGGCTCCATCCAGACCGTCTGCCAGATGCCGGTCGTGCGCGTATAGAAGCAGCTGTGCGGGGCGAACCGGTTGGCCTGCTTGCCGCGCGCCTGCGGGATGTGGTGCGCGTCGCGGGCCCGCACCACCAGGGTCACGGTCTCGCCCGCCGAGGCGACGCCCGAGAGGTCCACCGTGATCGGCGTAAAGCCGCCGCGGTGGCGCGCCACCTCCACGCCGTTCGCCCAGACGGTCGCGTCGTGGTCCACCGCCTGGAAGTGCACGAGCACGCGCCTGCCGCCCCACGCGGCGGGGATTTCGACGGCGCGCCGGTACCAGACGGCGTTCAGGTAGTCGGTGTGCCCGACGCCGGAAAGCTCGGATTCGGGGCAGAACGGCACGGTGA
Source organism: Armatimonadaceae bacterium (assembly GCA_035539875.1). Taxonomy (GTDB): domain Bacteria; phylum Armatimonadota; class Armatimonadia; order Armatimonadales; family Armatimonadaceae; genus CALEKU01. The sequence goes on along the minus strand of DATLHN010000038.1, from coordinate 58 downwards.
TGCGGCCGGTCAGCGGCCTCTCCAGCAGGCCGCGCTCGTGGCCGCTGTCGCCGTAGTC
>DATLHN010000037.1:0-3813 GCA_035539875.1 Armatimonadaceae bacterium | reverse complement strand
CCCCGGAACCCGATCGCGCCCGACTCGCTCAGGCCGCGTCCCGGCGCGAAGTCCTGCATCGTCCGCACCGAGCGCTCCAGCTCCGGGAAGAGGCGCGCCGGGGCCTGCGCGTAGTTGAAGACGTGCCCGCAGTTGCCGGTGCAGCAGCCGACGCCCTCCCAGCACCAGACCCGGCCGTTCTCCCACCACTGGTAGACCTCGGTCGCCATGTTCGCCAGCGGCATCGAGCAGCGCTGGACCAGCCAGTAGGGGAGCGTCGTGTCGTAGAGCGTGTCGCGGAAGAGGAGCGTGTCGGCGACCAGGCGCTTCTCGTTCCTGGCGACGTACGCCGCCACGTCCCGCGCCGAGGAGAACCAGGTCGCGTACTTCTGGCCGACGCGCGGCCCGTCCACGCCGACCCGTGCGCCCGCGCCGTTGGCCTCGTCCTCGCGCTGCCGTCGGTTCGGGAAGTACCAGCAGAGTGCGAACGTAAAGGTCTTCTCCTCGCCGGGCTGAAGGGTGGCCCCCTGCCGCACCGAGCCCGTGAGCGGGTACTTCAGCGGCGTCGTCGCCAGCAGCGCTTCCTGATTCTCGCCGTGGACCGCGCTCGCGGTCGCGTCCGGGGACAGGGCGGCCAGTACGACGTCGCCGAAGAGCGGGTGCTGGCGGGAGAAGACGTCAGCAGGCTCGGGCGGCGTGTTGGTGAAGGCGATCTGATCGACGTTGGTGTGGCCCCACGGCCCCGTTGCATTGTCCACGATTTCGAAGTGCGCCGACTTGCCCGCGAACTCGCGGACGTCCCAGAAGGCGCTCTCCAGGCGCTCGCCGTCGCGGCGTGCGGCGGCGCGACGTACCACTTTGCCGTCCACGACCAGGCGCAGGCCCAGGCGCTCCTCGTCGCTCCCCCCGCCGATGAGGAAGGTGACGTACGGCAGCTTGAGCGTGAATCTCTGTGACACCGCCTTGCCGGTAGCGGCGTCGCCCTTGAGGAACGTGTTGACAAGCCGCTCGCCGTTAAAGCCGCTGACGTTCTGCTGTCCGGGCAGCGTGCCGCGCGCCGGCTGATCGCCCCAGCAGTCGCCGGTCAGGGTCCACTTGCCGTAGCCGTTCTCGAAATCGTCGAACCGTTCGAGCACCGGTTTCGGCCGCTTAGGCGGCGCGACTGCCTCGAAGGCGTCCATTTCGACCGCCGTCAGGCCCCCGCCGCGGACGACGCGGTTGCGGCTCTGCGCCCTCACCGTCTCCTTCAGCGGCTGGAAGACCGGGTTCTGGAGGTAGCCGGTCAGCGCGACCGGCTGCGCGCTTTGCGAAACGTTCCTCACCGTAAAGCGCAGGAGCGTGGCCGGGAGCGCCGAGTCCTTCGCGTTGAGCGGGATGAACGGCGAGAAGACCTGCGCCTGCACCGTGACGGGGAGCGCGGGCAGCTTCTTGCGTTCGTAGAGAACGGTCGCGACGGGGTACTCGCCGATGAAGCCGACGTCGTCGAATCCTTCCTCGGAGAGGTCAACGCTGGCGTCGCCGACGCGCAGGCGGAAACCCTGCTTCAGCGGCGTCGGGGGGCCGTAGGTGTCGTAGCAGACGCCGTACTCGCCCCACTCGGTGCGGATGCGGGTCTGGCCGCCGGAGCTGGAATGGTGGGCGTTGTTCATCATCCACCAGTAGGCCAGGCGTCCGTCGCCCCGGACGTACAACTGCCCGGCGGCGATCCCGCCGCAGGGCATCCCGATGGTCCGAAGCTCCGCGCCACGGTAGACTTTGCGCTCGCCGCGGTCGACGAGGGTCTTGACCCACTCCGGGCGGAGGTTCTTGTCGGCGGGGACGAAGTGGTCGGCGGGGGGAGCGTCGCTGCGCTTCACGGGCTCGGCACCGAGGCTCGCCCCGGCCGCCAGTCCTACCGTCGAGAGGGTGAGAAACGTACGCCGATTGAGCCGGGCGGGCTGGCGGCAGCCGCAAGCGTCATCGCTGCAATCGTTCATGGCCTCTATGATAACCCAGGTTGCCCCCTTGCGAACACCCCGGGGTCACTCCGCGAATTCCGGGAGCAGGGCTCGAACCTGCGTCCAACCGGTCCAGTGCCGGTCGCTCTGCCTCTGAGCTATCCTGGAGTAGTTCCCGCCCCGCGCGTATTCGCGCGGGGCGGGTGTCGGTTCTGGGGGCAGGGCTCGAACCTGCGTCCGGTCGGTTAAGTGCCGACTGCTCTGCCGCTGAGCTACCCCAGAACGTCGGTTACGACGCGTGCCGCGACCACGGCGGCTTCGCCGCCCGGGCGCGGCGCGGCTTGCCAGAGAAGAACCCCTCGCGCTTCAGGACCGTCGCCAGGAACGGGTTCGCGACCGTGACGCCGTGAACCAGTTCCGGCGTCGCGCGGAACCGGACCACGCCCGGGGGCGGCTTCGGACCCGCCCACCCCGACTTCTCGGCGTCCACCCCGTGCCGACGGCATGACTCCAGCACCGTGTTCCTCGTGCATACGGCGCGCCCGCCCAGCACCTCCCAGGGCAGCGGCAGTTCCGCCCATACCGCGTTCTCGGCGGGCAGGCCGCGGCCGAGCGAGAGGTGCCAGACCGTCACGTCCGCTGCCATCAGGCGCAGCGCTTTGCCGGGGCAGAGGGAATCCAGGACCTCGCCCATGCCCAGTGCGTGAAGCAGCGCGATCCAGTTGTCCCTTGCCCTGTTCCACGCCCCCGTCGTGTTATTCCACGTCGTGCTGTCGTTGCCCCGGCGCACGATCATCGTGTCCCGGTTTATCTCGGAGGCGTTGAACAGGCTCTCCAGAAGGGCGCCGACCTCCTGGAGGACGCCGAACCAGCGCGCGAGCAGCGTGCCCTTCTGTTCGTCGGTAAGGCGGGCCAGCACCTCCTGGGTCGGCAGGACGTGCGCCACGGCGAACCAGTTTGCAGTGGCGCTCCGGCGGCAGCGCTCCAGCAGCATCTCGGCGATCTGGTCGAACGCCCGCTGCTGCCCGGACACCGTGAACTCGCTGCGCAGGTTGGCGCGTGCCGTGTAGTACGCGACGAAGCAGGCCGTGTCGGCGTCCGCCGCAAACTCCTCCCACGACAGGGTGGAAGCCAGACCGCTCTTTCCGACCATCTGGAACGTCCGCTTCTTCCACTCGCGCACGAGCGTCTTCAGCTTCGCCTCCATCCGGGTGAGCAGGCGAAACCGCTTGTTGTACTGGCGGCGCGACAGGTCCAGCCCGGCCGCGCCGCGCATCTCGCGGTTGAGCCGGTCGTACTTGAAGCTGTTACGCCCGAACGCCTTCTGCACCTCCGGGCAGATATGCTGGACGAACGCCTCGACCACGGCCGGGTCGTCGGCGCGGTCCAGCGGCATCTCCGGCGCGGTCCGGAACAGTTCCATCGCCTTCGCGACCTGGCGGGCCATGCCGACGGGCCGCGCAAAGTCCTGGAGCATGGACGTGTACGCGACCACCTGCCGCTTCAGCGAGCCGCGCGCGGCGACCTCCAGCGCGCGCCGCTCCTGCGGGAGCAGGTCCGCGCCGCGAGCTTCCAGTATCGCCTCGGCGACGTCCTCCGGACGCCACCGGCTCTTGATCGATGCGTACAGTTTCTCCATTTGCTCCGCCTCGTGACTCCCGCCCTGGCCGCCTTACCCCGGTGCGAGGATAAGGCGGCGCAGGAGCGTCGCGTCCAGCTTGTCGTTCCGGCCGTCGTAGACGAGGAACAGGTAGGGCGCGACGCTCCTGCGCCGCCTTATCCTCGCACCGGGGTAAGGCGGCCCGGGCGGGATTCACGAGGCAGAGAAAATGGAGAAACTGTACGCATCGATCAAGAGCCGGTGGCGTCCCGAGGACGTCGCCGAGGCGATACTGGA
>DATLHN010000036.1:0-5927 GCA_035539875.1 Armatimonadaceae bacterium | reverse complement strand
CGGATGGCCTTGATGTATTTACGGCGGCGGGTGGCATTCGCCGCCGGGCACGCCTACTGGCTCAAGAATAAAAGCGACGAGGAAAACCGCCGACTCTTCGGCCGGTTCGCCTCGCGCTGGGGGCACGGGCACAACTACGTGGCGGAGGCCACGGTCGCCGGGGAGATCGACCCGAAGACCGGTATGGTCGTCAACATAACGGAAGTGGACCGCGTCCTGAAGGAGCAGGTCATCGGGCCGCTCGCGGATAAACACCTGAACTATGAGGTGCCGCACTTCGCGGACACCCCGCCTACCCTGGAAAACATCGCTCGCTACGTTGCGGAGAGATTTACCGCCCATTTCAAACATCCGGAGGCCCGCCTCACTCGCGTCACGGTCTGGGAATCGCCGACGCTGTGGGCGACGCTCTCGCTGGAGGGGGAAAAGAACGCCATGATCGCGCTGACGCGCGCCTTCGACTTCGCCGCATCGCACCGACTGCACGCCCCGGCCCTCACCGACGACGAGAACCGGGACCTTTTCGGCAAGTGCAACAATCCCTACGGCCACGGCCACAACTACGGGGTCGAGGTGACCGTCGCGGGCGAGCCGGACCCGGTGACCGGGATGCTCGTGGACCTCGTCGCGCTCGACGAAGTCCTCGAGCGCGAGGTCGTGGGGCGCTTCGACCACAAGAACCTGAACCGGGATACGCCCGAGTTCGCGCAGCAGAACCCGACGTCCGAAAACCTGACCCGGGTGATCTGGGACTGTCTGAGCGAGAAGATACCGGCCCCGGCCCGGCTGTACCGGGTCGTAGTCAAAGAAACGGACCGCAACTACTTCGAGTACTACGGCGGGGACGCCCCGTAGATCACGTCCCGAAATGACAGCGTCCCGAAATGATCAGGCCAGCTAAGCGCGCCGCCGCCGTGCGCGCCTACGGTTATCGTCCCAACCGCCTGGCCGTAGAACAGGAAAAACGAGACAGATGGCACGAGAATCCCGAATGTACCTCCACCGCACGTTCGATGGGGGAGAGCCCACGCTCGCACGCCGCTACGACGACGCATTCGTCGCCTCCCCCGAGTCCCGGGCGACCCTGCCCGACATGAACGACTCGGTGGACTCGATAGAGGGCGCGCGCGTCCCCATTCAGCAGGTCGGCGTCTCCAACTTCAAGCTTCCCCTGAAGTTCGCCGTCGAAGGCAACGAGGCAATGGTCCTGGAGGCTAGCGTCACCGGCTCCGTCTCCCTCGACGCCAACCTCAAGGGCATCAACATGAGCCGCATCGTCCGCTCGTTCTACGAGTTCAAGGGCGAGACGTTCACCCTCGACACGCTCGCCCACATCCTGGAGAGCTACCGGCGCGACGTCGGCGCGATGAGCGCCCGCGTGCGCGTCAACTTCTCCTACCCGATGCTCCTGCGCTCCCTGCGCAGCGATAACGAGGGCTACCAGTTCTACCGCGCCGCCTTCGAGGCCGCCGTCGGCCCGGACGGCGCCGTACGCCGCTACGCCGACATCGACTTCGTCTACTCCTCCGCCTGCCCCTGCTCGGCGGAACTGTCCGAGCACGCCCGCGACATCCGCGGCGCGTACGCCATCCCGCACTCGCAGCGCAGCAAGGCGCGCGTCCGGGTGGAGGTCGCCGCCGGGGCGTCGCTGAGCATCGAGGACATCGTCCTGCACTGCCGCGAGGCGCTCAAGACCGAGACCCAGGTCATCGTCAAGCGCGAGGACGAGCAGGCGTTCGCGGAGATGAACGGCGCGTACATCAAGTTCGTCGAGGACGCCGCCCGCCTCGTCTACGAGCGGCTGGCCGCCGACGCCCGCATCCGGGACTTTCAGGTCGCTTGCTCGCACCTCGAGTCCCTGCACTCGCACGACGCCGTCTCGGTCATCTGCAAGGGCGTCCCCGGCGGCTTCCAGGCCGACTTCATGGACTTCCAGAGCCTGGTGTGCTGATGGAGAGAAAGCGCGTCTGTCTGATCACGGGGGCCAGTCGCGGCATCGGGCGCGCGACGGCCCTCGCCCTGCACGAAGCCGGGTGGCGGGTCGCCGTCTTCGCGCGCTCGCGTGAGCCGCTCGTCGAGCTCGTGCGCGCCACGGACTGCGAGCACCTCGCGCTCCAGGGGGACGTCACCAGCGAGGCCGACGTCCGGCGCGCCGTCGCCGAGACCGTCGGAAACTTCGGACGCCTCGACGCCCTCGTCTGCGCCGCGGGGGCGGGCGCGTTCGCCCCCACGACCGAGGTCACGCTCGACGAGTGGGAGCGTCAGATAGCCGCCAACCTCACCGGCACCTTCCTCGCCTGCCGCGAGGCCCTGAAAGTCATGCTCCCGCGCGGCGAAGGGCACCTCCTCAACGTCCTTTCGGTCGCCTCGAAGGTGCCCTTCCCGAACTCCGCCGCCTACGTCGCCAGCAAGTGGGGTGCCTACGGCCTGACGAAATCCCTGGCCGAGGAGGTCCGGCGGCAGGGGATCCGGGTCACCGCGCTTCTGCCCGGCTCGGTGGACACCCCGTTCTGGGACGCCATCTCCGGCGGCGGCCCCCCGCGCGAGGACATGCTCACCGCCGAGACCGTCGCCGCCGCCATCCGCTACGCGCTCGAAGCGCCCGCCGACGCCAGCGTGGACGAGATCCACCTCATGCCCCGCAAGGGCGTTCTTTAGACGACCTCGCCGGTAAAGCCCCACAGGTGGCCGGTGCGGGCGCGGATGGTCACGAACTTCCCGGTCAGGTCGCGCCCGGCGGGGAAGTGGACCGTCTTCCCGCCGCGCGTCAGCCCCTGCCACATATCCGGGTCCTTCGGCGACCGGCACTCAACCAGCACCTCGAACGTCCGACCCTGCGCCGCCTGCTCCTGGTTGATCTCGACGCTGATCCGGTTCTGGAGCGCGATCAGCGCGTCCAGTCGGCGCGTCTTCTCCTTCTGCGGGACCTGGTCGGGCAGGCGCGCGGCCTGCGTGGGCTCGCGCGGCGAGTAGGCGAACATGAACGCCGCGTCGAACCGCACCTCCTCCACGAACCGCATCGTGTTCTCGAACTGCTCCTGCGTCTCCCCGGGGAAGCCCAGCATCAGGTCCGTCGTGATAACTATCCCCGGCATCGCGGCGCGCAGCTTGCGCACCACCTCGCGGTACTGGTCGAGCGTGTAGCCGCGGTGCATCCGCTTCAGCAGCACGTCGTCGCCCACCTGTACCGGCAGGTGGACCTGCTCGCAGACGTGCGGCAGGATCGCCATCGCCTCGATCACGTCGTCGGTAAAGTCCTTCGGGTACGGCGACGTGAACCGGATGCGCTCTATGCCGGGGACGGCGTCGACGCGCCGCAATAGCTCTGAGAACGAGCAGGTCGCCTCCAGTCCCTTGAGGCCGTAGGAGTTGACCGTCTGGCCGAGCAGGGTAACCTCTTTCGTGCCGTGGGCGGCCAGGTGTCGCACCTCGTCCACGATGTCGGCGGCGGGCCGGGAGCGCTCCTTGCCGCGCGTCAGCGGGACGATGCAGAAGGCGCAGAACTTGTCGCAGCCGTACATGATCGAGACGAACGACTTCAGCTTTCCGAGCGTCACGCGCTTGCGCTCTGGGAGGAATAGCTCCGCCTCGGTCTTCTTGCGCGGAAGCTGGAGCTGGATCAGGACGTCGCCCGCCTTGTTCGGCTGCGCCTCGCCCGACTCCAGCAGGGAGCGGCGGGTGCGCACCAGCTCCGGGATGCGCTCCAGCTGAGCCGTGCCCGCGATCAGGTCGATGTGCGGCGCGCGCCGGGCGATCTCCGCGCCCGCGCGCTGCGCCATGCAGCCCGTGACCCCGATCGTCATGCCGGGGTTCGCCCGCTTCAACTCCGCCAACTCACCCAGGCGACTGAAGACCTTGTCCTCGGGCTTCTGGCGCACGGAGCAGGTGTTGAGCAGGATGACGTCGGCGCTCGCGGCGTCGTCCGTCTCCTCCAGACCGTCCGCCTCCATGAGGTTCTTGATCTGGTCGGAGTCGTCCACGTTCATCTGGCAGCCCCACGTGATGACGTGGAACCGCCGCTTCTTCGGCTCCTGCTGCTCTACCCCGTTCGTCTCTTCGGCCATAGCGCACTATTATACGCCCCCCCGAAACCGGGGGCAACGGCGCGGCACCCTCACCCCCGCGCCCGGGGCCTACACCGTCGGCGTGTAGCCCAGGACGATGTCCATGCGGGCCGCGAGTTCGCCGATGCGCGAGTCCTTGACCGGCGCGAACGGGACGATGACCGACGCCCGCTGTTTCGGGTCGCGGATGCCGTTCAGCACGCCGTCCCGGTCGTTCTGCGGCTCGCCCTTGACGTAACACTGGGTCGTGAACGTCGGCTGTCCCTTGATCCGCACCGCCATGTGGATGTGCGGCGTCCGCCCGGGGTAGGGGACCGGCTTGATGGTGCGGAACCGGTACTCGCCCGTAGACCCGGTCACGAACTTCCCGTACCCCTGGAAGTGAGAATCCCGCTTCCCTCCCGCCGCATAATTCGCCCCGCGCGAGTGGATGTAGTTCCCGTAGTTGTCCACCTGCCATATCTCGACCGTCGCGTCCTTGACCGGCGTCCCGCGCGCGTCGAGCACGCGCCCGGTCAGTTGCGTGATCGCGCCGACCGCGGGTGTGACGCTGCTGTTCACCACGATCAGATCGTTGTCACCGTCGAGCGGCAGCCGGTCGGGGTAGAACGGACCCTCGGTCTGCCGGGGCGTCCGCACCAGCTCGTCGGCGAACGCGCCGGGCGTGTCGAAGAACGCCGCGGCGGCGGCAGCGGTCGTGCTGACCAGCACGCCGGACGCCATCCGGGTGAGGAACCGCCGCCGGGTCAGCCCCGCCGCTTCCGCTGCCGTCTCCGCCACGTATTCGTTCGTGCCGTTACCGTATCGTTCCACGGGAAGATACCCCTTTCGTCCTCTGTTAACTCCAGTATAGACGACCTTCCTGAAGAACTTCTGAAGGGATATCTTTCTCTTCCCTTGCAAGGGAGGGGGAGGAGGGGCTTACCCCACCGCGACCGACGCCATCTGCCGCGCCGCGATGTCCGGATACTGGGAGAGGGGGCGGCGTACCAGTGGGCTGGCGGTTTCCTCCCGCACCAGCGCGCCCGGCCACAGACCCGGCTCCGTTTTTCGGGTCGCGCTGTCTGCCGGTCCTACCGGGTGATGGCGGGTGGCGTGGAGTGTAGGGCGACGCTGAGGCGGTTCCAGACGTTGATGACGCCGATGAGCAGCAGCAGGTCCAGGTACTGCTCCTCGCTGTAGTGCCCGCGCACCCGCGCGTAGACCTCGTCGGGGACTCCCGCCTCGGAGATGCGGGTCACCGCCTCCGTCAACTCCAGCGCGGCCCGCTCCGCGCCCGTGAAGAACTCGGTGTCGCGCCAGGCGCTGACGGTGTACAGGCGGCGCGGGTCCTCGCCGAGCTCGAGCGCCTCGCGCGCGTGCATGTCCAGGCAGAACGCGCAGCCGTTGATCTGCGAGGCCCGCACCTTGACCAGCTCCTGGGTCTTCGGCTCTATGGTGGACGCCGCCTTGACGCCGTCGCTGTACTGCTTGGTCAGCCGATACGCGGCCGACGCGGGGCTCATGCGCGGGCGACGCGGCTTTTCCGCCAGGGTTTCCTTCTGGTTCATAGGTGCTCTCTTACCCGACCTTTCCGTATTCTTTCACCTCCCAGGATAGCGCCGTTCCGGACCGGCCCCAAGGGCCACTTACGGGTGGCCGGACGGTGCCACTCCGCGGTAAAGAGAGCGTATGCCCAAACGCGCCTCCGGGCCGCTGCTCACGGCCTTGTCCCTCGACCGCGACTCTGCCGCGCCCCTGCACCGGCAGCTCTACCGCGGGCTGCGGGAAGCGATCCTGACGAAACGGCTCGCGCCGGGGGAGCGCCTCCCCGCCTCGCGCGTGCTGGCCGTCGAACTCGGCGTCTCCCGCAACACCGTGCAG
>DATLHN010000035.1:0-3285 GCA_035539875.1 Armatimonadaceae bacterium | reverse complement strand
CATCGGCGCGGCAAGCACCTGCACCTTCGCGCCCGGAACCGCCCGAAGGATCTCCTTGTGGGCGTAACCGATCTCCTTCTGGATCTCGGCGGGGCTCATGCGGCGGAAGCTCTTGTGGCGGGTGGTGTGGTTGGCGAGTTCGAAACCCTTTTCGTGCAGGTAGGCGAATTTCTGGTCGCCCATGCCCGCCTGCCCGAACGGCGCCATCGTCTTCTCAGACTTCGGCAGCACGAAGAAGGTGGCCCTAAGCTTCCAGTCCGGGTGCTTCTTGTTAAACTCCGTCAGGACTCCGACGCCGCAGTTCGGGTCCACCTTGAGGCTGTCCGGCGTCTCGATCAGGCGGAACTGAGACTCGCGGGCGTCGTCGAAGGTGATGACCACCGGCGACATCCCGGCCGGGATGTCGATATTGTTCTGCAGGACGTCGCCCATGTTCACCGGGCGGAACCCGGCCGCGTACAGCAGTTCGAGGTCCTTCTTGAACGACTCCACGGTCCGCACGAGGCCGGGGTCGCGCGGGTACGGCTTGCCGCCGATCTCGTGATACATTAGCACCGGGATGCGGCCCAGTTCGTTCGGGCGGACCTTCGCGTAGTCGATATCCGGCGGTCCCGGAGTCGGAGAGACGACCGCCTGCGGGGTCGGCTCGCTCGCCGTTTTTTTCTTCCAGAAGCAACCGGTGGCGAGCGTCGCGGCGCCCATACCAACGGTCAGGGTCAGCAGCGTAGAAAACACGGAGCGGGAAACGCGGGGGTGGAGCGGCGAGGACACGGATGACTTCCTTCTCGTCGGCAACGACGACATCGCACGAGAGATTTCTGCTATCATTTTCGGCCCGACAGGGGTAATTCATTATATCGTCTGGCCCCGCAAACGGCCCGGCAATTCGTCGGATTTCGCCCAACGCCATGCCCCGTAAATTCGTCATCAGCCCCACGAAACTGAGGACGTACTACACCTGCCCGGCCATGTACCGACTGGAGTACGTGGACAAGCTCGGACGGTTTTACCACCGCGCGCGGGCGGGCTTCGCCTTCGGGCACTCCCTTCACCGCGCCCTGGATGCCTTCCACAACGCGGGCGGTGCGGAGGGCGGCGTCACCGCCGAGCAGCTGACGGCGTCGCTGGAAAGCGTCTGGATCGCGAAGGGCTACGCGGGCGCGGAGCAGGAGGAGGCCTTCCGCAGCGAAGGGGTCCGCATCCTCCAGGAGTACCACGCGGCGGTACAGTCAGCGCGCGAGACGGCGATGGTCGTCCCGGCGGACGAGACCGCCCCGCCCCCGGTGCCGCCCCCACACCTGCTGTTCACCGAGAAGTCGCTGCGGATGGACCTGTCGGAGCACGTCGCGCTTTCGGGCCGGGTAGACCGCGTGGACGAGCACCACGACGGCGCACTGGAGATCGTGGACTACAAGTCGGGCCGGGAGACGGTTTCAGAAGAGGACGTCGCCGGGTCGCTCGCCATGAGCATTTACCAGACGCTGCTCAAGCATAAGCACCCGGACCGGCGCGTCTTCGCCACGATCGTGGCCCTGCGTACCGGCGCGGCGGCGTCCCACGAGTTGTCTACCGAGGAAAGGGACGCCCTGACCGCCGAATGCGGGGAGACGGGCGAGATGCTTCGGACGAAGGACTGGGAGCACGTGCTGCCGGTGGTCAACGACCACTGCCCGCACTGCGACTTCCTTCCCTATTGTGAGCGGTTCTGGAAGCGCCACGGCGTCCCGGGCCTGGACGGTTAACCGCCCCCGAACGCCCGGTCGAGTTGCACGATGTCGTAGTAGCCGTCGAAGCGGGCGATCTTGCCGTCGCCGTTGAACGCGAGGAGTGTCGCGCCGTCGTAGGCGGGCGCACCACCCTTGCGATCGCCCTCCGGGACGCCGGTGCGCCAGAACAGGCCCGCGGCGTTTTCGGCGGCCACGACCGCGTGAAACTCCGTGCGCGCGTTCCCGATCGTCCTCTTGTACTCCGTCCAGAAGTGGGCCGCCCCCTCCCGCCCGTTCCGCACCTCACCCGCGAGCCGCAGGGCGGCGCTGGTCAGGGTAGCGTCCTCCGCGAAGAGGCCGACGATCACGTCGGTCGGGGTCGCCGCCTTTTCCTGCTCCGCCTCCTCGAGTGCGCGCAGCGCGTCGATGAACTCCTGCGCGCGCTCCCGCGCCCGGCTTTCCTCCGCCATGACAACCACCTTTCAAAATCCAACAGGGACACGGGCGTTGCGGCCCGTGTCCCTGTATATATCCCCGCGGAGAGTTATCAAACCGCGCTAAAACGTCACGGTGACCTTGGAAAGTCCGCGTGGGTTGTCGGGGTCGAGGCCGCGGGCGACCGTCAGGTGGTATGCCAGGAGCTGCGCCGGGAGTATGTCCACGATGGGCGACAGAAGCTCCGTGCCCGGGTCGGTCAGGGTTACGTCGGCATCGGGGTCCGGACGGAAGTCTATTACGCGCGCTCCCCGCTCGCGCAGCTTCGCTCCCAGCTCGCCCATGACGTTCCGGGTCTTCCCGTTCGGGGCGAAGAGGAGGCACGGGGTCTGCACCGCGACCGACGCGATGGGGCCGTGCAGGAGGTCGGCGGAGGAGAACGACTGGGTCGCGGTGTAGGTCGTCTCCGCGATCTTCAGCGCCGCCTCGGTCGCGGTGCAGAGGTGTAGGCCGCGGGCGACCGAGAGGATGCGCTCCGCGTGTAGCAGGGTCGATGCCAGCGGGACGACCTGCCCCTCCGCCCCGGTCAGCGTCCGGTCCGCGGTCTCGTCGATCCGGTCCAGATTCTCCAGCAGTTCGGCGTGCTCGCCCCACAGCCCGCCCACGAGCGCCAGGAGCGCCAGTGTCGTCGTGTAGGTCTTGGTCGCGGCGACCGCCTTCTCCACCCCGGCGTTGCACAGCAGCACGTGCTCCGCGATACCCGCCAGCGCGGAGTCCGCCGTGTTGGTGACCGCCGCGGTGAGCGCGCCGGCCTCGCGGGCGTCGGCGAGGACGGCGTTGATGTCGTCCCCCGCGCCGGACTGCGAGATGCCGATGACCAGGGCGTCTCGGTAATCGACCTTCGCCTCGAACAGTGTGTGAACGGACGGCGCGGCCAGTGCCACCGGCTTGCCGCAGACGATCTGGAACAGGTACTGAGCGTAGGTGGCCGCGTGGTCGGAGGTGCCGCGCGCCGCCAGCACCAGGTAGCGGACGTCCCTCTGGCGGGCGGCATCCACCAGCCCCTGTGCCGCCGCGCGCCCCTCGGACAGCGCGCGGCGCAGGGCGGCGGGCTGCTCATGGATTTCGTTGTGTAAGACAGACA
>DATLHN010000034.1:0-3116 GCA_035539875.1 Armatimonadaceae bacterium | reverse complement strand
CGCGCAGGCCGCCCCCGCCCAGAACCCCGAAGCTCAGGCGGAAGAAGGCGCGGAACACCAGCCGGAAAACGACGTCAAACATCTGGGCAACCCCGATACACTTTGTGTCCTTTTCCACAGCCCCGCCCGAGGCAAAAGCCGGGAACGCTGCCGTGGGCGCGGCGTCGATAGCACTGAAGAGCAAAACCTTTGAGGGAAGGATATCGTTTGGCCCTCCCACGGTCAAGGCCCAAATCCCACGGGACCCGGCCCCAGATTCCGTGGGACTGTCTTTGTCGCACGGTTCGGTCAACGAAACATCGGTATAACATAATATGGCTAAGAACCCGGAGTATACGCGGATGCTGAACGCCCTCAAGGATGAGGGCTATCGACTCACGGGGCCTCGCCGCGCACTGCTGCGTCTTCTGGCCGAGACCCACTCTCCCCTGTCCGTTCAGGAGATGCATCTGTCGGTCAATCCCCGGAATTCGGACGGAACGATCGCGGAGGAGGCTATCAACCTCGTCACGGTCTATCGTTTCGCGAACCTCCTGGTGGACCTGGGTCTGGCGCGGCGGGTCGAGTTCGGCCAGGGCTACTACCGCTACGAGCGCGAGGAACCGCAGGACGGGCCGCATCACCACCACATCGTTTGCCAGAAGTGCGGCCGGGTCGAGGACTTCCACGGCTGCGACATAGGGGGGCTGACCGCCCGTCTCGAAGAGGAAAAGGGCTACAAGGTCGAGCGCCACCAGCTCGAGCTGTACGGCACCTGCCCGGCCTGCCAGCACAACCCACCGACCATCCGCCGCACCAGCGGGGGACGCCTGGTAGCCGCCGCCGCCTGAGGGCGCGAGGCGCGAAAAAATAAAGGGGCTTCAGCGGTCACGATCGCTGAAGCCCCCTCGTCTTTTCAGGGTCGGAGGATACACAGGCCACTGCTCCTTCGCGCGCCGTAGCGCGCTCGAACGCTGGCATTTCGTCGCTCCTTCACAGGTCCCGTGCCCCCTGAGGAGGTTCGCCATGTCGGTCCCGTCCGTGCCGCCCGTTTCGTCGTCGCGCCGCCCCCGCCGCTGCCCCCCGGTCGCCGCTTTCGGCGCACTTCTCCTCGTCTCTTCTGCCCTCGTTTCGGTTGCCCTCCCAGTCCCCGCCATCGGAAGCGGCGGCGCGAAAACCACGCCCGTCTCGAAGAAGAGGGCCGCTCCCCCGAAGCCAACCGTTAAGCCCGCGGTGACGCCTTCTCCCCGGGCCGCCCTGAAGGTGCCGCCCGGTAAAGCGGTCGCCGTGGCGGCGGCGGCGAAGCCCGCGCCGCTTGCCGCTTCCTACTCGAAATCCGCCCCGACGCCTGTCGCGACCCACTGGGAGAGCGCCTACGTCGAAGTCCTGAAAGACGGGCGGGGGCGCATCAACTACGACGCCGGTATCGCCAAGGCCGTGGGCCTCGGGGCGGTCGCGCCTCCGTCGCTCGCCCGCTCGCAGGCGCAGCGCGTGCTCGACGCTCGCTCCGCCGCCCTCGCCGACGCCCTGCGTACCCTTAGCATCGCGGTCAGCGAGGTGCGCGTCACCGCCGACACGCGCGCGCGCAACTACATCCTGAGTTCGGACGACGTGCGGGTCGCCGTTAAGGGAGTCGTTAACTCGGCCGAGGTGATCGAGGAGAAACTGGTGCCCGGGACCGGCCTCTTCCGCGTCGTCGTGCAGATCCCGCTGTCCGGCGAGGGCTCGCTGGCGCAGGCGCTGGGCCTGGAAAAGCCCGCGGCGGAGATGATCGCGGTCGAAGCGCCCGAGCCGAAGGCGAACCCACTCGCGCCCGGCGCGCCCGCGCCCGACGGGGCCGAGTACACGAGCCTGATCGTAGACTGCCGCGGCCTGGGCGTCGAGGCCTGCATGAGCCCGCGCCTGCTGGACGAGGACGGGCGCGAGGTCTACGGGAAGGTCATGGTATCGGCGGACTACGCCATCGAGACGGGGATCGTCGCCTTCCCGCGCTCCGTCGATGACGCGATGAACTGCAGCCGGGCGGGGCGGCGTCCCCTGGTCGTCCGCGCGCGGGGGGTGGCGGACCGCAACCGGTTCAACCCGTACATCTCGGAGCGGGACGCCCGCCGCATCGCCGACGCGAACCGCGACAGCCGCTTCTTCGAGCGCACCGCCGTCATCTTCCTCGTCGATCCGGTCCGCTACTTCCGCCGGTAGGTCGGAAGAGAACGCGGCCCCGCGGCGATTTTGACTGCTGCGGGGCCGCTTACAACGCTATGACTCGGGCGGACGGTTGCGAACCCGGCGGGTGTTCCTGCCGCAGTAGTTTGGAGTCTGGCTGTGACAGTTGGGACAGAGCAGCGCCAGATTCTCCAGGTGGTTGTCCGCACTGTCTCCGTTGATATGGTGGAGGTCGAACGAGATCGGCTGGCCCCGCCACTCCGTAATGCCGCATTCGTAACACTTCGCGACGAGCAAGCCGTCCCGTAGCAGCCGTCGCTTGAGGTGTCCCCGTGACGTGCCACGCTCGGGAGCGGTTAGCTCCTCGATGGGTATTCGGTAGTCCCGAGGCGCGAGTTCGGCGCGCTCCACGGCCTTGTCCCACGCGTCCGTGGAGAACCCAAAGTGGCGTGTACATTCGGCGCGCGAGTGCCCGGCGTCGTGGTACGCCTGAACCGCCGCCCAGTCGTAGCGGCGGATGGTACGCGTCCTGCCGAGTTTGCGTGCGTGGTGGTGGACGGTGGATTTGGAGCAGCCGAGTCGGGCGACGATCTCGCTGTAGGAGTGGCCTGCCGAGAGTAGTTGGAGGATCTCTTCTCCCATGGCGGCCTGGCTCCGGCGGGGGAAGCGTCTACTGGGCGACCAGGATTCGAACCTGGAGTCATCTGGGCCAAAACCAGACGTGTTGCCGTTACACCATCGCCCATCAACGAGCAGAAATGACGGCTCGCATGCGTGATTATATCGCATGGGGCGTCGAAATTGCTCAGATTCAGAGCAGGCGGAGCCACTGCGGGATGCGCTCGACGAGGCCGTAGCCGACCAGACCTCCCGCGATGGTGGCAGCGCCCGCGAGCGCGCCCGCGGCCAGCGCCTTGCGCCGGGAATCGTCGCGAAGGGGGACGCGGGCGAGCGGGCCGAGCGCCGCGCCGATG
>DATLHN010000033.1:0-6039 GCA_035539875.1 Armatimonadaceae bacterium | reverse complement strand
CGGCTGCTGCCCGGGCGCGGTCACGATGGCCCGGTCCGTGCCGAGCGGGACGTTCTCCAGGCGGAACGAGCCGACCGGGTTGGTGGCGTTGGCCTGATCGACCGTCAGCATCGGCGGCGTCAGCACGACCACGGTGACGGTCGATCAGGCCAACGCCACCAACCCGGTCGGCTCGTTCCGCCTGGAGAACGTCCCGCTCGGCACGGACCGGGCCATCGTGACCGCGCCCGGGCAGCAGCCGCAGACGGTCGTCTTCGCGCCCCCGGTCTCGGCGGGCACCAACCCGGCACTGGAACTCATCATCAACATCGGCCAGATTACCGGGCAGGTGCTCGGTCCGGACGGTCAGCCCGCCGCCAGCGCGTTCGTGTCGGAGAGCGCCACCGGGCAGCTCGTGGAGACGGACGCCAGCGGGCGCTTCCTGATCGACCTCGTGCCGCTCGGCCCGACCGAGGTCTCGGCGGTCCTCGGGACGGCCTCGGTCTCGAAGACGGTCACGGTGGTGGACGGCGTGACGGACGTGGGCGTGCTCACGCTCGTGGACGACCCGAACCCGGACCCGCCCGGCAATCCGGTCACGATCGCGGGCAAGGTGACTCTCGGCGATACCGGCGGCCCCGGTGCGGGAACGTTCGTCATCCTCTTCCGAAACGGCGTCCAGTTGGAGCAGACGGCCGCCAACCAAAGTGGCGACTTCGGCTTCTACGTCCCCGCCAACAACTACACGATCCGGTTCCTCAACTCCGCGTACGCCGACAAGGAGATTGCGGTGACGGTCTCCAATCCGAACCAGCCGGTCCGGGCGGACGTCACGCTCCAGCTTCGCTGATAGGTAGGTAAGGATCGTTTGTGACAGTGCCCCTCGCCGGAACCTCCGGCGGGGGGTATTCTGTTGGGGTGGCATTCTCCAAACTGTTCGTGTGCGACGTATGCGGCCGGGACGAAGTCCTGGTCCACGCCGAGGAGTGGACCCCGGGGCCGTCGGGCGAACCCGTGCCGTATGCCGGGCACGGGAAGGTCGGGGGGCTGGCGAACCGTCTCTGGTGCCCCGCCTGCCGCGCGGTGCGCCCGTTCGCGTTCCTGACGCTGGTGCCGCCGGGCGACCACGCCGTCATCGCGTACGCGGAGGCGCAGCGGCTCGGGAAGACGGGGGACGAGACCGGCCCCTGCCCGATATGTTCTGCCGCGATGACCTGGGATGTGGACGGGGAGCCCTGCCCGCACTGCAGGAGCGGCGTCCTGCGCTTTACCGGGGAGTGGGAGGACGCGGTCTGAAATGACAAAAGAGGCGGGCCTTACGGCCCGCCCCCGGTTTGGTTCTGGTTCGGTGATCTACGCTATACAGATTTGAAGCATGTCCCTATGAAATTATCGATCTGTGATTGTGACTCGCTATGCAGTTGTCGCTATGCGGTTGTCCGGTTTCTATTTGCCAGGTTAACTTCGCTATGTGGTTGTTGCGCGATATTCAATTATTACGGCAATGCGTTTAAAACGCGCTGCACTCGAACCTTCACTTGTTATGACGCTTGACTGCGCCGTTTAGTTCCTACCCGGAACGCACGTTTTTTTAACCGATTTTTACGGGATTCCCCCTTCCATTCTGACGTAGAATAAGCCAGTGGAGACTTCGCGACAGTTGAACCGGCCGGACGTGTCGGTGGTGATCCCCGCCTACAACGAGGCGACGCGGCTGACGCGTACCCTGCGGGCGACGGTCGATTACCTCCGGGCGCGCGGCCTCGCCTTTGAGGTCCTGGTCGTGGACGACGGCTCCGCGGACGCGACGGCGTCGATCGCGCAGGCGTGGGCGCGCGAGAATGGGCTGGAGGACGTCGTCCGGGGTTACCGCTACGAGCCGAATCGGGGCAAGGGACACGCGGTCCGCTACGGCGTCCTTCGGGCGCACGGCGCGCGCGTCCTCTTCATGGACGCGGACCTGGCGACGCCGATCGAGGAGCTGGAGAAGCTGGAGGCCGCGCTGGACCCTGCGGCGGGCGTTGTCTACGCCATCGGCTCGCGACCTCTCAAGGAGTCGCAGCTTCTGGTGCGCCAGCCCTGGTACCGCGAACTGCTCGGGCGCTCCTTCAACGTGGTGGTGCGCCTGCTGGCCGCGCCCGGCATCTACGACACCCAGTGCGGATTCAAGCTGCTGACGCACGACGCCGCGCAGGCGATCTTCTCCCGCTGCGAGCTGGACGGATTCTCGTTCGACGTCGAGGCGATCTTCGTCGCCCGCAGGCTGGGGTTCACGGTGGTGGAAGTGCCGGTGCGCTGGGCGCACCAGGAAGGCACCGCGGCCTTCGCCTCGAAGTGGGCCTACCTGAAGGCGGGCTTGCGCATGCTGAACGACGTCCGCCGCATCCGGTGGATACACCGGGGACTGCGGCCGTATTCGGCGGCCCCCGCGACCGCGACCCCGCAGCACCCCGCGTGAGAAACCTTCGTCACCGCCACCGCCTGCCCGTTCTCGGGACGGTCCTGGGCCTCGGCGCGGCTTCCGCCGCCGCCGCGTACGCCCTTGCCGTGGAGCCGTATCGTCTGGAACTGACCCGGCCGCGACTCGTCGCCCCGCGCCTCCCTCTGGCGCTGGACGGGCTTCGCCTCCTCCTGCTCGCCGACCAGCACATCTCCGCCTGGGGTAGACGCGAGGACCTGACGCTGGAGATGCTGCGCGCGCTCCCCGAAACGCCGGAGGTGATCGTCTGGGGCGGCGACTACCTCTACCAGCGCGACGGCATCGCCGACTCGCTCCGCATGGTCCGGGAGGTGGGCGCGCTCTTTCCCGGCGTGCCGATGCTCGGGGTGCTGGGGAACGCCGAGCACAAGCTGAATCGCACCCGGCGCGCCCAGTTCGTCGCGAACCTGGCCGGCGCGGGCGTCCAGACGCTCAACAATCGCCAAACGCTTCTCGAGGTACGCGGCGATCGCGTCGTGGTCGCGGGCGTCGACGACCCGTACTACGGTCACGACGACCTGGACCTCGCCCTCAAGCCTCTGTCCCCGTCGCACGGGTTCACGCTGCTGCTGGCGCACTCGCCGCAGATCGTGGCGCGCGCGGCGCGCGCGGGGGTGGACGTCATGCTCTCCGGCCACACGCACGGCGGGCAGGTCCGTTTCCCGCTCCTCGGCGCGCTGAAGACGCAGAACGCGCTCGGCCGCCGGATGGATTGGGGCGTCTTCGACCGGGCGCGATTGGCCGAAGTGCTCGGGAAGGACCCGGGGGGTGACCTCGCCCTGTACGTCACGCGCGGCATCGGGAGCGCGCCCTTCTGGCGGCTCCGGGGGGTCAACCCGCGCCTCCTCTGCCGCCCGGAAGTCACGCTGCTGACGCTGCACCGCGCGTTCGAACCGGCGGATTGACACCCCCGGGGCGTCGTGCTACACTGTAGCCACGATGCGCAGTTTCGCGGCGAACAATGGTCAGTGGTGGTGGCGCGAGGGAGATTCATCCCGTCGCCGCCGTCGCCCATGACTTTGCTCTGAACGCGAAACCCGCGAACCGAAGTAGCAGGAGGGGCAGGCCCGACGGGGCCTGCCCCTCCTGCGCGTTTCAAGTGCCGGGAGTGTGGCGGTCCCGCGGGGCGTGCCGACCGCCGTGCTATAATCCAAACGGTAAGGAGGCCCTCCGTGGCCCAGGAATCGTCGCCATCCGCTGCCGCTACTGCCGACCCGCCGCAGTTTACCGTCACGCCCTCCCGCGAGGAGTTTCACCGACTGGCCCGGCAGGGGAACGTGATCCCCGTTTACCGGGACATTCTCGCCGACACGGAGACGCCGGTCTCCGCCTTTCTCCGGATCGCCGACCGGCCCAACGCCTTCCTCCTGGAGTCCGTCGAGGGCGGGGAGCGCATGGGGCGCTACTCCTTCCTCGGCTCGGACCCCCACCTCACGCTTCGCGCGAAAGGCCGCCGGGTCACCATCACCGAGGGCGGCCGGGCGCGCACGGTCGAGCTTGAGCCGGGCCGCGACCCGCTGCACGTCCTCGAAGATCTGCTGGCGGAGGTCCGCTTCGTGGAACTGCCGGGATTGCCGCGGTTCGTCGGCGGCGCGGTCGGCTACATCGGCTACGACTGGGTCCGGTTCCTGGAGCCGGTGGGACAGGCGACCCGGGACGACCTCGGCGTGGACGACGTCCACCTCGTCCTGACCGACACCCTCTGCATCTTCGACCACGTCCGGCACCGCCTGAAAGTGCTCGCGAACGCCCGCATCGCGCCCGGCGCGGACCCGGACGAAGCCTATGACGCCGCCGTCGCCCGGGTGAGCGCACTCGTGGACCTGATGAAGGCGCCCGTCCCGGTACGGGAGAGCGTGCCCGCGCCCGTGTCACCGTCCGCGCCGTTCGAGTCGAACCTCTCGCGCGACGAGTACACCGGGATGGTACTGGCTGCGAAGGAGTACATCGCGGCGGGAGACATCATCCAGGCGGTCCTCTCGCAGCGGTTTTCCCGCCCCCTGCACGCGGACACGTTCGACGTCTACCGGGCGCTCCGCTCGCTCAACCCGTCGCCGTACATGTACTACCTCGCGTACGACGACGGCGTCGCGCTCGTCGGGGCATCGCCGGAGATCCTGGTGACGTACCGCGAGGACCGCGTCACCGTGCGTCCGATAGCCGGGACGCGCCGCCGCGGCGAGACGCCCGAGGAGGACGCCGCGCTGGGGGAGGAGCTTCTCGCGGACGAGAAGGAGCGGGCCGAGCACATCATGCTCGTGGACCTCGGGCGCAACGACATCGGCCGCGTCTGCGAGTACGGCTCGGTGACGGTGGACGAGCTTATGGTGGTGGAGCGGTACAGCCACGTCATGCACATCGTCAGCAACGTCACCGGGCGTCTCGCGAAGGACAGGACGCCGTTCGACCTGCTGCGCGCGACCTTCCCGGCGGGGACTCTCTCCGGCGCGCCGAAGGTCCGGGCGATGCAGATCATCGAGGAACTGGAGCCGACCCGGCGCGGGCCGTACGGCGGCGCGATCGGCTATTTCTCGTACAACGGCAACCTCGACGCCTGCATCACGATACGCACGCTGCTCGTCAAGGACGGGATGGCGTACGTCCAGGCGGGCGGCGGGATCGTCGCCGACTCGGACCCGGACGCCGAGTTCGACGAGACGGTCAACAAGTCCGGGGCCGTGCGCCGCGCGATCGAGATGGCGGAGGCCGGGCTGGAGTGAAGCGCATCGCGCCCGAGCCGAAGGACTCGTCGCCGCTGACGTCGGACCAACTGGTCCGGCTGGCGCACTTCCTCTCGGGGCGCGTTCACCTGGAGTGCCCGAACTGCGGGCTGTTCCAGCGCTTCACGGTCGGCGGGGGCGAACTGCGCCTCGGGAGCAGCCCCGACCTGTCCGTCCTCAACCCGGCGCACACGAGCAAGCCGCGCCTGCTGTTCTACTGCTCCCGGTGCCGCCGCGTCATGGGCTACGTCCAGGGGGACACCTGGTCCTCGGAGATGCCCGACGGCACGACGCCGACCCGCTGGGACCGGTTGGAGCTGGACGAAAACCCGGAGGAGAAGGAATGACCACCGAAATCGAGCGATCCGCCGCGGCGATGGAGCGGGAGCTTCGCGCGCGCCTTTCCAACGACCTGGTCGAGCGGCTCCTGTCCCAGCTCGCGGGGACCGCGAAGTCCGAACTCATATTCGGGCCGAGGGTGGAGCGGGCGGACGTCGTCGTCATACCCGTGGCGCGCGTCCGCTACGGTCTCGCCTTCGGCCGCGGCGGCGGCTCCGGGCCGAAAGGCATAGGGGAGGGCGACGGCGGAGGCGGCGCGGGCGGCGTTACGGGCGACCCCGTCGGGTTCATCGAGGTCCGCGGCGGGGAGAGCCGGTTCGTTCCCATCCGTCCCGCCTTCGGCTGGCGCGACGCCCTGATCGCGGTCGCCGCGGTGGGCCTCACGCTGACGGTAGCCGCCTCCCTGCGGGGGGACCGCCGCACCGGGCGAGGTTAATCCGCACCGTATTGACGAATGTCTGCTCTCGATGGCGGCGTCGCGCCGCCGGGATGGCCACATGATACTCGTAATCGACAACTACG
>DATLHN010000032.1:0-9714 GCA_035539875.1 Armatimonadaceae bacterium | reverse complement strand
TTCCGCCAGAGGGTGCTGGCGAACGGCCTGCGCGTGCTCACGTCCGAGGACCGCCGGACGCCGACCGCCGCGATCTACGTCTGGTACCGCGTCGGCAGCAAGGACGACCCTCAGGGGCGCAGCGGCTTCGCGCACCTGTTCGAGCACATGATGTTCAAGTCCACGAAGAACATGAAGTCGGAGATGCTCGACCGGCTGACCGAGGACGTGGGCGGCGAGAACAACGCGTTCACCAGCGACGACGTGACGGTGTACCACGAGACGGTGCCCTCGAACTACCTGGAGACGCTGCTCTGGGCCGAAGCCGACCGGATGGTGAACCTGAACGTGGACCAGGCAAACTTCGCCTCCGAGCGGGACGTGGTCAAGGAGGAGTACCGGCAGAGCGTGCTCGCTCCGCCCTACGGCCGCCTGAGCTGGCTGACGGTGAACCGCTCGTACACCCGCCACCCGTACAAGCGCCCCACCATCGGCAGCATCGAGGAGCTGAACGCCGCCACGATCGCCAACGTCCGCAGCTTCTACCAGACCTTTTACCGCCCCGACAACGCGACCCTCGTCGTCGTGGGAGACTTCGAGCCGAAACAGCTCGACGCCTGGATCGACCGGTACTTCGGCCGCATCCCGAAGCGGAGCGGTCCGATCCCGCGTGTCGCGGTGCGCGAGCCCACCCGCACCGCCGAGAGGCGCTACAACGAGACCGCCCCCAACGTCCCGCTGCCTGCGGTGGTCATGACCTACCTGACGCCCGGGATCGCCAGCGCGGATGCCGACGCGATCCAAGTCCTCGACGCGATCCTCTCCGACGGGGAGTCGTCGCGCCTGTACCGCTCGCTCGTCTACACGCAGCAGATCGCCGCCGAGGCGTACTCCTACGCCGACCTGCGCACGGACAACGGCCTGCTCATCGTCGGCGTCGTGGCCGCGGGCGGCAAGGACCTCGGCGCGGCCGAAAAGGCCGCGCTCGCGGAGATCGAGAAGGTGCGCGCCCAACCCGTGAGTGCGGCGGAGCTCGCCAAGGCGAAGAACCGGCTGATCACCGGCGCGCTGCGCGAGCGCGAGACCGCCGACGGCAAGGCGTCCGCCCTCGGCGCGGCGGCGGTGCTTCTCGGCGACCCGAACCGGGTCAATACCGACATCGCCCGTCTACAAGCCGTTACCGCGGCCGACGTCCGGCGCGTCGCGCGGCAGTACCTGACACAGAAAAACCGGGTGGTCATCCGCTACGCCGCCGCGCCCGCGAAAAAGGAGCCCGCACGATGACGCCCCGCTGCGTTCCGACGCTCATCGCGCTCGGCGTTCTTTCGCTCCCGACGGTCGCGGCCGTACCCGCCCGCGCCCAGCAGCAGCGATCGACGCCCCCGCCTCCCCGCCCGATGCGCACGGTCTCCGTGCCGACTCCGGCGGAGCGGACTCTGCCGAACGGACTAAGGGTCATCCACGCGCCCCGCGCCGGGTCGGGCCTGGTCTCCGTTCAGTTCTTCGTCCGGGCGGGCGGCGCGAACGACCCGGACGGCAAGGCGGGCCTCGCCGCGCTCACCGCCTCGCTGGTGACGCAGGGAGCGGGAGGCCGCCCCGCCACGCGCATAGCGGAGCAGATCGAGGCGCTCGGCGGCAGCCTTTCGGCGAGCGCCGGGCGCGACGCAACCTCGGTCCGCCTGAGCCTGATGCGCCGCAACCTGGAACCAGCGCTGCCCGTCCTCGCGGACGTCGTGATCCGCCCGGACTTCCCCGCCGAGGAGCTGGAGCGACAGCGGACGCAGACGCTCGACGCCCTCGCGGTAGAACTGGGCGACCCGTCGAGCCTGGGCCGCGCCGCCGCCGACCGCGTCATCTTCGGGGCGGGACCGTACGGCCCGCTGCTGAGCGGCACGCCCGCGTCGCTGAAGGGGCTGACGCGCGAAGACGTGGTCTCGTTCAGCCGCGCGCACTTCCTGCCGCGAAACACCATCGTCATCGTGGCGGGCGACATCGCCGCGGCGGACGCCTTCCGGCTCATCGAGCGGCACTTCGGCGGATGGAAGGCCGCGGCAGCCGCGGCGGACGCCGTGCCGCCCGCCGCGGCTGCCGCGGGTTCCCCGGCGACGCCGCGGGTCCTGGTCGTGGACAAGCCGGACGCCGGTCAGGCCGCGGTCTTCGTCACGCGGGTCGGCATCGCCCGGAGCGCCCCGGAGTATCTGCCCGGTCAGGTCGCGAACACCGTACTGGGCGTCGGCTTCTCGTCGCGCCTGAACCAGGAGATACGGATCAAGCGCGGTCTCTCCTACGGGGCGGCCAGCCGCCTCGAAGCGCGCCGCCTCCCCGGCCCCTTCCGTGCCGGGGCGCAGACCAAGAACGAATCGGCCGCCGAAGTCGCGGCGCTGATGCTGGACGAAATCCAGCAGCTCGGGTCGCAGCCGGTCCCGGCGGCCGAGCTGACGACGCGAAAGGCCGTTCTCTCCGGGGCGTTCTCGCGTGACATCGAGACCGGGGACGGGCTCGCGTCGCGCGTCGCAGACCTCGCCGTGAACGGGCTCCCCCTCTCGAACCTCGGCCTCTACCTGACCCGCGTGCAGGCGGTCTCGCCCGCACAGGTGGCGGAGTTTACCCGTGCGCGCCTTTCCCGGGAGGGGATGAGCGTGGTGATCGTGGGCAACGCCGCGGCCTTCCTGCCCGCGCTCAAGCAGCGCTTCGGCGAGGAGCGGATCGAAGTGATCCCGGAGAAATCTCTGAACCTCGATTCGGCCACTCTCAAGTAACCCCGGGTCCGCGCCGAAGAAAAACTGTCGGCGCGGACTCAACTTAATCGGAATACCCGGAACAGTAAGAGCCGCCTCCACGGTAAAATACGACGTCGCGTACTTGTTTCAACGCAATCGCGCGACGGGTGAAACACCAAAACCGGATGAAGTCGCACGCCAAAAATCGCCCCTGGACGGGGATCGCGCGAAGGCTGACAGCTTATTTGCTGGCGGCGATGATCGCGGTCATCGTCATGGGCGACTGGCATGCCGTCGGCGATCCGATCTCGCCGGTGTCGCTGGCGGCGGACTCAACGGTCCGCCGGTCCGCGCCCGCCCGTTCCCCCGGTAAAGAAGACCTCCTCTACCACTATGGCAAGCGGCGCTCGTCGCGCGGCGCGCACCACCGGCAGCACCTGCCGCCGTACGTAGCCCCGCGCCTGGAATTTGACTTTACGCCGCTCTGCCCGCTCCGCTGCGCCACCTACCGGCCGGTGGTGGAGCGCACCCTCCCCGCTCATACCGCGCACGAGTGGCACCCGAACTTCCGCGCCCCACCCGCACCGATCCCCTCCTGAATCACCTACATTAGAGTCGACCCATGCGACCCCGGATTCGCGGACGCTTCCCGCACGGCCGGTACGGTCACGCGCGCGCTTACTTGCGCCGCCTGCCCGACCCGACGCGCCGGTGGACGCGCGCCGGACCGTCTCGCACGGTTTGTTTAGAAGGGAATCGGTTTGCTTCATGCAGAACACCACGACGGCGGTGGAAAACCCCACGCCGCCGCGAAACTGGCTTGAAAGCGTCAAGGGCGACCTGTTGCCCTCGTTCGTCGTCTTTCTCATCGCGATCCCCCTTTCGCTCGGCATCGCGCTCGCCTCGGGAGCGCCCATCCTCGCGGGCCTCGTGGCGGCAGCGGTCGGCGGCATCGTCGTCGGCGTCCTCGGCGGCGCGCCGCTCCAGGTCTCCGGCCCGGCGGCGGGTCTGACCGTCCTTGTGTACCAGATGGTCAAGGACTTCGGCTGGCCGGTCGCCTGCGCCATCACGGTGGCGGCGGGGCTGCTCCAGGTCGCGTTCGGCGTGCTCAAGGTCGCCCGCGGAGCGCTGGCCATTTCCCCCGCGGTCGTCCACGGGATGCTGGCTGGCATCGGGATAACCATTGCGCTCGCCCAGCTCCACGTCGTCCTCGGGGGCGCGCCGGAGAGCAGCGCGCTTACGAACCTGAAGGAACTCCCCGGCCAGATCGCCACGATGCACGGCCCGGCGACCTTCCTGGGCCTCCTGACCATCGGCATCCTCGTCGGCTGGCTGTTCCTGCCGAAGCGGGTCCAGGCGTTTCCGGGCGCGCTCGCGGCGATACTCACCGCGACTATCGTCTCGGTCGTCTTCAAGATGGACGTCAAGCGGGTCGACCTTCCGGCCAATCCGCTGGCCGAGTTCGCGATGCCGCAGATGCCGCAGGGTAACTGGGGCGCGTTCGCCATCGCCGCACTCACCATCGCGCTGATCGCGAGCGTCGAATCGCTGCTGTCGGCGGTCGCCACCGACAAGATGCACAACGGCCCGCGCGCCAACCTGGACCGCGAGCTGCTCGGCCAGGGCGCGGCGAACACCATCTCCGGCCTGCTGGGCGGCCTCCCGGTAACCGGCGTCATCGTGCGCTCGTCGGCGAACATCGCGTCGGGCGCGAAGAGCAAGGCCAGCGCCATCATGCACGGCGTCTGGGTCGTCGTCTTCACGCTCCTCCTGGGCAGCCTGATCGAGCAGATCCCGCTCGCCGCCCTCGCCGGCCTCCTCGTCTTCGTCGGCACGCGACTGGTGAACATGGACCACATCCGCGAGCTTCGCCACCACCGCGAAGCCCCGGTCTACTTCATCACCGTCGCGGGCGTCGTCGGGCTGAACCTGCTCTACGGCGTCGGCCTCGGATTCGGGGTCGCCCTGCTCTTCCTCCTGCGTCGGCTCGCCGCCATCCGCGTCCAGGTAGAACACCGCCCGGTCGTCGCTCTGAGTGGCGGCAGCAGCAATGGGCGATCGCGACGCCTGGACCGCAACGAGGACACGTACCACGTCCGCATCGAGGGCTCGCTCACCTTCGTCTCGGTGCCTCAGCTCTCCCGGGCACTCTCGGAGATTCCGCAGGGCGCGAAGGTGGACATCGACCTGATGGTGGACCTGATGGACCACGCCGCGTTCGAGTCGCTCCACAACTGGCGTCTCGGTCACGAGCGCACGGGCGGCACGGTGGACATCGACGAGATGCATGAGGCGTGGTACCAGAACGCCGAGAACGGGCAGCCGCGCCACGGCAAGACCAACTGGGCCTCATCGCTTACCACGATCCTCTCCGGTCGCCACCGCCGACGCCTCACGCCGAGCACGAACGGCGCGGCGGGCTCTGTGGGAGGCGTTGCGGCCGGCACGGGCAACGAGAGCAAGGCCGACGTCAAGGAATCGTCGCTCATCCAGGGCGTCCGCGCCTTCTACGAGAGCGGGGCGATCGACGCCGTCCGGCCCGTACTTTCGGACCTCGCCCGCGACGGGCAGCAGCCGGAGGACCTGTTCATCACCTGCTGCGACTCGCGGGTGGTGCCGACCCTGTTCACGCTGAGCGGCCCCGGGGACCTGTTCAAGGTGCGCAACATCGGCAACCTCATTCCGCCCTTTGCCGAGTCGAGCGCGACGTGGGAGCACGGAGACGCCTCGGTGGGCGCGGCCATCGAGTACGCGGTCGAGGTCCTGAAGGTGGACTCCATCGTGGTCTGCGGGCACAGCACGTGCGGCGCGATGCAGGCCGTCCTGGACGGCGGCGCGGGCGATTTGGAAGCGCCCAACCTGTCGGCGTGGCTCAAGCACGCCGACTCCAGCCGCGCACGCTTCGAGCGGGGCGAGATCCTGGACGAGTCCCTACCCACGGTCGACCAGCTCAGCCAGATCAACGTCGTCCAGCAGATGGAGAACCTGCGCACCTATCCGTCGGTCCGCCGCCGGGTCGAGGAGGGCAGCCTGCACGTGGTCGGCATGTTCTTCGACATCCCCCACGCTCAGGTCCTGATCTACCAGCCCGAGGCCAACCGCTTCCAGCCGGTCAACGAGTCGGGCCGGGGCAGCGGCCACGCCGCCGCCTCCGCCGCCGTCAAGGTACGGGATTCGGCGCTGGCTACCCTCGACCAGCGTCCCTGAGGGGGGTCAAAGCGGGTATAATGGGACGGCGGCGGAGCCTGAGATTCCGCCGCCGTCCTTTTTCTTTTTGAAATCCCCCGCCCGCTTTCGGGAAGGAGCCTGCCCCGGACATGCCGCGCACGCTGCACACGTATACCGTCGTCCCCTCGCTTCCGGAGCGCCTCGCACCGCTGCGCGAACTCGCCTACAACCTGCGCTGGTCCTGGGATCACCCCACCGTCAACCTGTTTGAGGCGCTGGACCCGGACGCCTGGGAGCGGAGCCGACACAATCCTGCCCTCATGCTCGGCCTGGTAGACCAGAGCCTACTCGCCGACAGAGTGCAGGACGCTGCCTTCCTGAAGCAGTTGGACGATGTCTACACGGAGTTTCGGCGCTACTGCGACGGGACCGGGTGGTGGGGACACACGTACGCCTCAGAGTTATCGGGCGGCTTCCGGATAGCGTACTTCTCCGCGGAGTTCGGCCTCACCGAGTGCCTGCCGATCTACTCCGGCGGCCTGGGCGTCCTGGCGGGGGACCACCTCAAGTCGGCGTCGGACCTCGGGCTTCCGCTCGTGGGCCTCGGCTTCCTGTACCAGCGCGGCTACTTCCGGCAGAGCCTGAACGCCGATGGGTGGCAGGTCGAGAACTACGCGGTCACCGATTTCTACTCCCTGCCCATCGAGCCGGTGCAGCCGGACGGAAAGCGTCTCGTGATCGCGGTCGACTTCCCGGGGCGCAAGGTCCACGCCCAGGTCTGGAAGGCCCAGGTGGGGCGCATCCCGCTCTACCTCCTGGACACCAACCTGCCGGAGAACGCCGAGGCGGACCGCCACATCGCCGGAAACCTGTACGGCGGCGACAACGAGACGCGCATCCAGCAGGAGATCGTACTCGGCATCGGCGGCGTGCAGGCGCTGTATGCCATGGGCATCCCGCCGACCGTCTGCCACATGAACGAGGGCCACTCGGCGTTCCTCGCCCTGGAGCGTATCCGGCACCTCGTTCAGGAGAAGGGGCTGACGTTCGTGCAGGCGGCCGAGGCCGCGGCGGCGGGCAACCTCTTCACCACGCACACCCCGGTCCCCGCCGGTTTCGACCTGTTTCCCGCGGACATCATGGGCCGTTACTTCGGCGGGTACGCGAGCCACCTCGGCCTGTCGTTCGACGAGCTGATGGACCGGGGGCGCATCCGGCAGGGCGATCCGAACGAGAAGTTCAACATGGCCGCCCTGGCCTTCCGCCACGCGCGTTACATCAACGGCGTCTCCGCGCTGCACGGCGAGGTGACGCGCAAGATGGTACAGCCCAACTGGCCCGATTTCCCGCTCAACGAAGTGCCGGTCGGACACGTTACCAACGGCATCCACACGCCCACCTTCCTCTCGGAAGAGATGGTCGTCCTGCTGGAAAAGTACCTCGGCGAGCTGGACGCGGAGAACCTGTGCGACCCCGGATTCTGGGCGAAGGTCGATACGATCCCGGACGCCGAGCTCTGGAGCGCGCACGAGGCGCGACGCCGCGAGCTGGTGGAGTGGGCGCGGACCTACCTCGTCGGCCGACTGGAGAAGCGCGGCGCGTCGGAGCGCGAGGTCGAGGAGGCGCACGAGGTTCTGGACCCCAACGTGCTCACGGTCGGATTCGCCCGCCGCTTCGCCACCTACAAGCGCGGCGACCTGCTGCTGCGGGACCCGGAAATCCTGAAGCGCCTGCTGAACCACCCGCAGACGCCGGTACAGTTCGTCTTCGCCGGCAAGGCGCACCCGCGCGACGACGCCGGGAAGGACCTGATCCGGCACATCGTCCACTTCTCCCGCGAAGCGGGCGTCCAGGGCCGCATCGTCTTCCTCGAAGACTACGACATGGCGATGGCCCGCTACCTCGTCCAGGGCGTCGACGTCTGGCTGAACAACCCGCGCCGGCCGATGGAAGCCTCCGGGACGTCGGGTATGAAGGTCGTGCCGAACGGCGGCCTGAACTTCTCCGTCCTCGACGGCTGGTGGGCGGAGGGCTACGACCCGACGGTCGGCTGGGCGATCGGGCGCGGCGAGGAGTACTCCGACTACGGCTACCAGGACCACGTCGAGGCCCAGGACATCTACGACACCCTGGAGCGCGAGATCATCCCCCTCTTCTACAAGCGCGAGGGCGAGGACGGACTGCCGCACGCCTGGATCGCGAAGATGAAGGCAAGCATGAAGAAGCTCGCGCCCGTCTTCACCACCGAGCGGATGGTGCGGGAGTACGCCGAGAACTACTACGTGCCCGCGGCGAGGCGCGCCCGGCAACTCGCCGAGAACGATTTCACACGCGCCCGCGAACTGGTCGAGTGGAAGAAACGGGTGCGGGACAACTGGTCCGAAGTCCGCGTCGAGTCGGTCGAGGCTCCCGGCGCGGAGAAAGTGGCCGCGGGCGACGCCGCGACTGTCACTGCGAAGGTCCGGTTCGGCGCGAACATCAAGCCGAAGGACGTCTCCGTACAACTGTACACCGGGCCGGTAGACTCGGACCGGAACCTGTTATCGGCACGGGTAATCCCCATGACCACGGATGCTTCCGCCGCCGCACCGGACGGCGTCTACGTCTACACCGGCACGCTGCCGACCGACGACAGCGGCCAGCAGGGCTTCACGGTCCGCGTCCTACCCTACCACCCGGATGCGGTGCTGCCCCAGGAGATGCCGCAGATATCCTGGGAGTGAGGAACGCCGCTTCGATGGTCACGGTGCTTGGCGCGGGGTCGTGGGGGACGGCCCTCGCGCTGCTCCTGGCGGAAGGACGCCCGGAGGTCCGACTCTGGGACCGGACTCCCGGTCAGATCGAGGCGCTCGCGTCGGATCGGGAGAACCGCCGCTACTTGCCCGGCTACCCGCTGCTTGACCCCATCGCCCCGACTTCGGACCTCGCGGCCGCCGTCGGCGACTCCGCCTGCGTCGTCGTGGCAGTGCCCACGGGCGCGGTGCGCGCCGTGCTGACGCTGGCCGCGCCGCACCTGCGCCCTGGCGCGGACCTCGTGCTCGCGGCCAAGGGACTGGAGTCGGACACCGGCCTCCTCCCCGCCGAGGTCGCCGAGAGCCTCGTAGCCGCGGGCGCGGTCCACGCGGTCACGGCCCTTTCCGGGCCGAACCTGGCCACCGAGGTCGCCCGCGGCGTCCCCACCGCCGCCGTCGCCGCCTGCCCGGACCCGGAGGCCGCCCGTCGCGTGGCCGCCCTCTTCAACCGCCCGTCGTTCCGCGTCTACACCGGCGACGACCGCACCGGGGTCGAGATGGGCGGCGCGCTCAAGAACGTCCTCGCCATCGCGGGCGGCGTCTCCGACGGCCTCGGCTTCGGCGACAACACCAAGGCCGCACTACTGACGCGCGGGCTGGCCGAAATGGCGCGCCTCGGCGTCGCCGTCGGAGCGCGCCGCGAAACCTTCTACGGACTCGCGGGCGTCGGCGACCTGATCGCCACCGCCTCCTCGCGCCTTTCGCGCAACTGGCGCGTCGGCGAGGGCGTCGCGAAGGGCGAGCCACTGGACGCGATCCTGCAACGGCTCGGTCAGGTCGCCGAGGGGGTCAGCACGGCAAAGGCGGTCGCCTCCCTGTCGGCGAAGGTCGGCGTCGAGATGCCCGTCTGCGCCGCCGTCGCGCGCCTGCTCTTCGAAGGCGCGTCCCCGGCCGACGAGGTCGCCGCTCTTATGGCCCGTCCGATGAAGCAGGAATAAACCCCGTCAGCCCCGCGCGTCCAGATACGCGTGAATCGCCTTCGCATACTGCGGGAAGGCGACGTCCGGGTCGGCGATCTCGGGGTGCCACTTCTTTTCCCACTCCAGAGAGATCGG
>DATLHN010000031.1:0-10380 GCA_035539875.1 Armatimonadaceae bacterium | reverse complement strand
GCTGGCGGGCGTGGCGGCGGGCGTGGCGGCCGGGTCCGGCGTCGCCGGGGAAGCCTCGGCGGTCAACGGCGCGCCCGCGGGCACCGGCGGCGGAGGGGCCGTCCCGGGTCCGGCCGCGGCGACCGCCGGCGGCCGGGGCGGCTTCGGGGCGATGTCGTTGGAGATGTTGGTCAGGTACCAGGTGCCCAGCACTCCCGCCGCGACCGACGAAGCGGCGGCCAATGCGCCCCACTTGGTGCTGCGCTTCCAGAACAGCGCGGCCAGCATGATCGGGGCGAGGGCGGCGAAGCCCGAGAAGGCGAAGCGGATCGCCAGCTCAAAGATGCCCGCCTTGTCCTTGAGCGCCAGGGCGATGAGGTAGGCGACGACGCCGATGGCGACGATGAAGGCGCGCCCGGCCCACACCTCCGCCTTCGGACCGAACTTCCTGCGCCCGCCGTAGTAGGCGAACAGGTCCTCGGTGAACATGGTACTCAGCGCGAGGATTTGGCTGTCGGACGCCATGACGCACGCCATGATGCCCGCCCCGAGGATGCCCGAGACGATCAGGTTGGTGTTGTCGCGCAGCAGGCGGATGATGATGTCGTTCGTCTCGCCGGGGGGGACGTTCAGGTATTGCGACGCCGCCACGACCCCGAGGAAGACCGACGGCAGCCAGATCAGCATGATGCAGATCGGGTAGAAGATGACGGTCTTCTTGAAGTGCCCGACCTTCTCCGCCGTCATGCACATGATCGCGATGTGCGGGAACATGATCGAGGAGAGCGGGATGAACATGTAGCTGAAGAACTCCTCGGCCGGGATGCGCTCCCGGCTGAGGAGGAACGCCTTCGGCGAGGCCGCCACCTTGTTCATGGCCGTGTCGAACCCGCCCAGGCTCCGGGCGATGAGCAGGAACGCGATCGCGCCGAAGCAGAGGAACAGGACGGTCTGGAACGAGTTCACCCAGGCCGTGCCGCGCATGCCGCCGAAGAAGACGTAGCTCGCGACGACCACGGCGACGATCGCGCCGCCCACGGCGTAGGGGACCTGACCGCCGCTGATCGTCTCCAGCGTCGTGCCGCCGCCCATGACGCCGATGATGATGTAGGGCACCAGCATCGCGGCGGTCAGCGCGAAGATGAACGTGCCGATGCCGCCCATTTCCCAGCGGTCGCGCAGGTACTGCACCTGCGTCATGTGCCCGTGCCGCTTCCCGAGCGCCCAGAGGCGCGTCCCGATGAAGAAGATGGTCAGCGGGATGACGATGCCCGACGACGACGCCATCAGGCCGTAGACGCCGATGCCGCGCTGGTAGGCGAAGCCCGAGCTTCCCAGGATCGCCACCGCCGTCATGTTGGTGCCGAACAGCGACAGCAGGAAGACCGCCGGGCCGAGCTTGCGGCTGGCGAGGAAGAAGTCCTCGCTCGACTCCTTGCCCTTGCGGAAGGCGAAGATGCCAATGTACAGCACGATGCCGAGGTAGGCGAAGACGATCAGGGCGGGCAGCATCAGCGGGCCTCATCCCCGCCGCCTGCGGTCGCGGCGGCGCTTTCGGTGTGCGGAGACGTCGCGGGACGCAGGCTCTCCTCGTCCTCCAGGTGCGCGGGCCAGAGGAAGTGGACCAGAACCGCCATCGTCGCGGCGGCCAGCAGGGAGAAGAAGGCGTGGTACGCCAGCCCCGCCGGCAGGAAGCCGAAGACGAGGTTCTTGTTCGTCCAGTTCCACGTGTCCTGGTGCAGCAGGAGGACGCCGATCACCAGGAGCGTCAGGGCGACTTTCACAGCGGACTCGCCTTCCCGGCGGCGGCGCGGCGGCGCTCGCCGTCCTCGTGGTTCGCGCGGCAGGGGAACGGCGGCGGGTAGCGCTTGCGCCAGGCGTCGCGCTCCCGCTCGCGGCGGGCGCACTCGGCGGGCGACGGCGCTTCGTAGTCTTCGAGCGCGACCGTGGTGCCGTCCGCTGCGGTCGCGCTCGCCGTTGCCACCCCCGCCGCCGCGCCCCCTATGGCATACAGGTGGGTGGGGGTCCCGACGTACAGGGTGCCGTTGGCGACCACCGGGGAGGAGTAGACCGGCGCGCGCATGTCGGCCCGGGCCACCTCCTTCAAGGTCTTGCCCGCCTCCAGGACGATCAGGTCGCCGTCCTCGGTGCCGATGTAGACCTTGCCGTCCACCACCAGGGTCGAACCCCAGATGTGGCTCTTGGTGTCGAAGACCCAGTAGGGCTTGCCCGTCTCGGCGTCCAGGCAGTGGACGAAGCCGCTGTAGTCGGCGACGTAGATCAAGCCGTCCGAGATCGAGGGCGTGGAGAGCGAGCGGGCGATCTTGTCGTAGCTCCAGATCGTCCCGGTCTTGGTGATGTCGCCGCTCTTCGTGGCGTCGATGCAGACCAGGTACCCGAGTCCTTCGCCGTGCTCGGGGTCCTGCCCGATGGGGACGTAGACCCGGTTCTTGTAGAGGACGGGCGTGGCGATCACCTCGCTCGGCCCGCCGTGGGTCGCGTACTTGAGCGGCTTGCCGTCCTTGACGCGGTACTGCGCCGGGTTGCAGTCGAAGCGCCACTGCTCCTTGAAGAGTTTGACGCCGCCCTCGTCGACGGTGTCGGTCGAGAAGCCGTAGCACCACCCGTCGCCGCCGCCGAAGATGACAGTGTCCTTGCCGCCGATCGGGCCGCCCGCGGGCGACGACCAGTTCGAGTGCAGGGTCCGGGACGAGACGCCCGCGCCCTCCTCGGCGATCAGCTTGCCGGTGTTCTTATCCAGCATGCAGAGCGCGGGGGCGCGCGGGTTGGGGATGTTCGTGTGGGTCCAGTCCACCCCGTTGGAGGTGGTGACCACGATCTTGTCGCCCACGATCAGCGGGCCGCAGTTCGTGATGTTGTGCGGGAAGACGCCCAGCTCCTCGCGCATGTCGAACTTCCAGATCACGTCGCCGTCCTTGGGCCCCGGCGTGTGGGCGGGCTTGCCCTTGTCGGCGAGGTACTTGCCCTCGTCCTGGAACGGGCCGTCGTTGCCGTTCGCCATGCCGTTGACGTCGAGGCACATCACCTCGCAGCGGTTGGTGACGATGTAGACCCGGTCGCCCTCCACCGCGGGCGAGGAGCACAGGCCGAGGAACTCCCAGTCGCTGATTTTGCCGGTGCCCAGCTTGGGGATGGCGAACTGCCAGACCGTCTCACCGGTCTTCTCGTCCAGGCAGAGGAGTACGGCCCGGTCGCCGGTGAGCTTGGGGTCGCGCGGCGACTCGTTGTTCGTGCCGAGGAAGACCTTGCCGCCCGCGATGGTCGGGTTCCCGTAGGACTGCGAGCCGAGCTTCGCCACCCAGCGGACGTTCTTCGTGGTGGCCGCGTCGATCTCGTCGGTGCTGCCCTTGTAGCGCCCGGCGTCGAAGCTGACCGGCGCGCCCTTCTCCTCGGACACCATGTTGCGCGAGGCGTCCCGGCCCCAGAACGGCCAGTCGGCCGCCGCCCGCCCCGTCAGGGGCGTCGCCGCCGCTGCGGCGGCGACGACGGCCGCGCACGCGCCCAGGGTAATGTTCTTCTTCGAAAATGCTTTCATGGCTTGGTTTCTGGTACTTCCCGTCATTTCCCGTTCGGCGTGATCGAGAGATTGTCTATGTAGACCTTGAAGAGGCTCTGCGGGGAGAAGCCGAACAGGCCGGGCGAGCCGCTGGCGTGCGCGACGCGGTGCGGCACCTCCAGGGTCCACTTCTCGGGTTCCGGGTCGCCCTTCTTCCACGCCTTGGCGCGCACGACGCCCGAGCCGTTGGGGGCCACGTCCACGCGCGTCTTCAGCCGGTACCAGACCTTGGGTGTCCACGCGAACGGGACCGTCGCCTTGATGCGCTCCTGGTTGGAGTTGATCTCCAGCTCCTGCGCGTTGCCGTTCAGGACGACGTAGTAGCGCTGGTTGATGACACCGACGGAGGACATGGTGCGCCGGTTGCCGTCGGACATCACGTCCGCCTCGAACGTGTAGTTCTTCTCGTCCGGGTGCCCGAGGAAGACCGTGGCGCGCTGGAAGAAGATGTTGTCGAGCGTCTTCGCGAACACCTTGTTGCCGCCCTCGATCTCGCGCACGTCGAACTTGAAGCGCGCGCCGATCCAGGGCAGCGGCGGGTACGCGAACTTCTGGTCCGGCGCGGTCGGGTCGGGCTCGGAGGGCGTGAACGCGTCGAACGTTTCGGCGTAGGGGAGCGATGGCAGGACGCGTCCGCGCATCGTGCCCTTCACCTGCCCCCCGTCGAGGGTGGCCTGCCACGCCCCCGCGGACGACTTCGTCCCCGCCGTCAGCGTCCCGCCCGCGTCGAAGCTGCCGTCCATTTCGGACTTGACGCGCGCTGTCGGCGGGACGAACTTCGCCCAGGTCAGCCGCTTCGCGTCGAACGTCTCGGTCGGGAAGCCGTTGGCGTCGATGCCCCGCACGGTGAAGGTCGCCTTCCCGCCGGGCCGCAGCGCGACCTCGGACGGGATGACCTGGAGGGCGACCGTCGGCCCCGCCTTCGGGCGCGGCGGCGGGGGTACCGCCGCCGCGACGCGGCCGGGGTTGCCGCCCTTGCGGCCGAAGCAGTAGAGCTTCTCCGTGCTGTGGACGTACACCTTGCCGTTCCACGCCGACGGCGCGCCGATGCACCGGCCCGCGAGCTGCGCCTTCGAAAGCTCCTGCGCGCCGGTGTCGGTCGGGCGCAGGATGAAGAACAGGCCGTTCTGCATGGGGACGTAGAGCTTGCCGTCCGCGTAGAGCGGCGAGGCGTGCAGCTGGTCGGGGGCCAGCTTCTGCCGCCACAGCACCTTGCCGGTGTCGGCGTCCACGCACGCGAGGTGGCCGGTCTTGTCGGTCTGGTACAGGCGCTTGCCGACCAGGACGGGGGAACTGGAGATGGCGGCGAGGTCGTTGCGCCATACCTCCGCCGTGCGGTCGATCTGCGGCGGGCCGACCTCGACCGGCTTCGGCTCGGCGTCCACCTTCACCGCGGTCATGCGCCCGGCGTCCGAGGAGTCCAGGTTTTCGTCGGCGTGGATGCCGACGACCGTCCCGTTGTAGAGCGCCACGGTGGCGTTCATGCCGCCCGCCGAGACGGGGTAGCGCCAGATGGTCTCGCCGGTGCGGGCGTTGACGCAGATAAGGCTGCCGTCGCCCGCGCCCGTGTAGAACACGCGCTTGCCGCCGCGCCAGCCGAAGACGGGCCGCGCGAACGAGTTGTCCTTGGGGGCGACGCCGGGACTGCACGACCAGACGAGCTTGCCGCTCTTCTTGTCGAAGGCGTAGAAGCGGTCCATCGCCGCCCCCTCGCCGCCCCAGTTGCTCGTTATCCCGCGGATCAGCACCAGGTCGTCCTCGACGATCGGGCCGCCGGTGCGCCCGTTGGTGAACGTCAGTCGCCCGAGCGATTCCATGAGCGAGTGGTCCCACACCGGCTTCCCGTCACGCGTGGTGCAGGAGAAGACGCCCGCCGACGTCAGTGAGTAGACGTTGCCCGTCTCAGCGTCCACGCACGGGCTGCCGATGGCATAGCGGTCGTAGACGATGTCGCTCAGGAAGTCGTTGAAGCGTCGCTCCCAGACCTTCTTGCCCGTCTCGGCGTCGGCGCAGAGCAGCACCTCCTGGAGGTCCGCGCCCTGCCCG
The DNA here is from genome assembly GCA_035539875.1 of Armatimonadaceae bacterium. Lineage (GTDB taxonomy): Bacteria > Armatimonadota > Armatimonadia > Armatimonadales > Armatimonadaceae > CALEKU01. The sequence goes on along the minus strand of DATLHN010000031.1, from coordinate 4,778 downwards.
TCGTAGCCCATCGCGTACAGCCGCCCGTCGGCGATCACGGGCGTGCCGCCGCCGGGCAGGTCCACGGTCCACAGGTGGTTCGCGCCGCCGGGCGTCCACTTCTCGGGCAGGCCGGTCTCGCGCGAGACGCCGGCCTGCTCGGGGCCGCGCCAGTCGAGCCAGCCCCGCACCTCCGCCGCGGCCCGGGCCGCCGCGAGGGCGGGCAGGGACGCGGCGGCGATGCCGATCCCGGCCCCCGCCGCCAGGGTTCCGAATACTGCTAAACGCTTAGACTGTCGTCGCATCATTAGCCCAGTTGAACCTCGTCGTCTGTCTCGCCGTGGGCTGAAGCCCCGGCTTCTACCCACGGCGATCTACCACCATCGGCGATCTACCGCCTCAGGTCCAGGCACACCAACGTCCCCTCCTGGCTGCGGGCGTAGAGAAGCCCGTTCGCCAGGACCGGGTGCGTCCAGCAGGTGCCGTCCATGACCTTCGCACGGGCCAGTTCGGTGAACCGATCGCCGGCCGCCCGCGCCACTACCAGTTCGCCCCGCTCGGTCAGCACCAGGAGCTTGCCGTCGGCGGCGATCAGCCCGCCCTTGCCCATGCCGCGCATCCGCCACCGCTCCTCGCCCGTGCGCAGGTCCACGCACTTGAGCGTGTTCTCGTCGTTGCCGTAGAGCATGCCGCCGACGAGGACGCAGGAGTTGACGTGGTTGCGCATGCTCCGGCTCTCCCACGCCGGCGACAGTCGGCCCGCGCCGACGCCGCGCAGCAGAGCCCCGCCCTTGCCGTAGTTGGAGGAGATGAAGACGGCGTCACCGGTGAAGATGGGGTCGGCCGCGTTGACGTCGAAGTTCGTCTGCCACGGGTATTGCCAGAGCCGCCGCCCGGTGCGCGGGTCCACGGCGACGAGGGCGGTACCGGCGAAGATCGCCACGCCGCTGCGCCCGCCCGCGCCCGTGAAGGCGACGGGCGAGGCGTATCCCGCGGTGCCCGCGCTCGAGGTCCAGACCACGCGCCCGGTCGCCTTGTCCAGCGCGGTGCCGGACGCCCCGGCGTTGTAGATCACGACCCCGCCCTGGACGAGCGGAGACCCGGCGTAACCCCAGTTCGGCGCGCGCCCGCCGACGTCGCGCCGCCACAGTACCTTGCCGCTGGCGGCGTCCAGGCAGAGCGCGAGACCCTCGCGGCTGAATGTGTAGACGCGGCCCTCGTGGATCGTGGGCGTGGCCCGCGGCCCGGCGTAGTCCCCCGCGCCGCACGGGTAGCGGTACTGCCACACGACCTTGCCCGTCGCGGCGTTCGCGCAGGTCACGACGTCGCGGCTGCCGTCGTTGCCCATCGTGTAGACGCGCCCGCCCTTCACCGCGACCGAGGAAAACCCCTGGCCGACCTGGAGCGACCAGAGGCGTCGGGGGCCGGAGGCGGGCCACTGCGACCGCCACCCCTTCTCGGCGGAGATGCCGTTGCGCGCCGGACCGCGCCACTGGGGCCAGTCCGCGCCCGCCGCCGGAAGGGCCGCTGCTGCGATGCATGCCGCGGCCCCGAGGGCGGGGGCGATACTTCTCTTCCGCAAAAATACCTCCCGGTAGTCAGTCCTCGACTACGGCTGCTTCACGTCGTAGCAGAGAAGAACGTCCTGGTCCCGCAGGTAGAGTCTGCCGTTGGCGATGACGGGGTGCGGCCAGGAGGCGTCCCGACTGCGCTCCGGCTGCTCGAAGCGGCCCTTCTCGACGTACGCCGTGGGCGTCGCCTCCACGAGGGCCACCGGGCCGCGCTCGCTGCGGCAGTAGAGCTTGCCGTCGGCGCTGCTCACGGAGCCCTTGCCGACGCTGCGGTCGGTCCACATCACCTTGCCCGTCTTGAACTCCAGGCAGGTCAGGTTGCTGTTGTCGAAGCCGTAGAGGTAGTCGCCCACCAGCACCATGCCGCCGTGGTGGTTCTGCATCTGGCGGGTGAAGTAGACCTCCTGCGCCGCCGCCGCGCCGGCCTTCGGCAGCGTCGCGAGGCCGCCGCCGGTCTGGTAGCCGCTGGCCGCGAAGACCTGCCCGTCGCGGTAGATCGGCGTCGAGCAGTTGGCGGTGCGGTTGGCGGGGGACTCGTAGCGCCACAGGAACTTGCCGTCCTTAGCGTCCATCCCGATGACCCCGCCGGAGAGGAAGTGGATGTACTGCTTCTGCCCGCCGACATTCGCCGCGATCGCGGAGGAGTAGTGCGCGGCGTCGCCCCCCGGCACGGCGCACTGCCAGGCGACGCTGCCGTCCTTCTTGTTGAAGCCGACCACCGTGGCCTTGCTCCCGCCCGGCGCGGCCACCACCGTATTGCCGTCCACCAGGGGGGACTCGCTGTAGCCCCACTGCGGCACCCGCCCGCCGAAATCGGCGACCAGGCTCTTCTTCCAGATGAGCTTGCCGTCGGCGCGGTTCAGGCAGGCCAGGTCGCCGCCGACCCCGAGCGCGTAGACGCGGTCGCCGTCGACGGTCGGGGTGCCGCGCGGGCCGTAGCCGCCCTGCCGTCCTCCCAGTTCGGTCTGACCGGCGATCCGGGTGCTCCACGCCTCCTTGCCGGTCGCGGCGTCGAGCGCCCACACCATTTCGTCCGCGCCGCGCAGGCCCATGCCGTAGATTCGGCCGCCGGCCACCGAGGGCGTCGAGTGCCCGAGGCCGACGCCGCGCGCCGACCAGACCAGCTTCGGGCCTTCGGCGGGCCAGGCCGCGAGCAGCCCCTTCTCGGCGGAGACGCCGGAGCGGTCCGCGCCGCGCCACTGCGGCCAGTCCGCCGCGCGGGCGGCGGAGATCGAGGCCGCCGCCAGAGTGGCGGCGGCCAGCGAGAGAGCGACCAACCCCGACGGTGAAAACCTTCGCATGGCGCGCCTCATTCCCCGGCCTTAATAGGCCGGTTCGTCTAAATCGGTAGACAATGCCCCCTACGGCGGGGGGATGCCCAGGCACTCGGTCTTGTCGGCGTAAAAGCCGCCGTTCCGGCCGATGGTGTAGACCTTCAGCTCGCGGCCCGGCCCGAAAACGGTAAACTGGTTGGCGGTCCCGCTCTCACGCGCCTGGATGTTCTTCACGTGCCCGTCCACGAAGGCGGCGTTGAAGGTGTTCTGGTGGCGGGCCTGGACGAGCTGCACCTGGAGGCCCGGAGCCGCGCCGGGGGCGACATTGCCGTCGTAGTTGAGCACCGTCTCCGCGGGGCGCGGCACGTCCCCGAGAGCCGCCGGGGCCGCGCCGGGGAAGAAGCCGTTGGTGAAGAGCGCGTGGTTCACCACGTAGCTGTTCAGGGGCGGCGTGTCGGCGCAGGGCGCTCCCACCAGCTCGACCACCTTCGCCGGGTCGTCGTCGCTCGGACACTTGGTGATCTGGTCGTTCTTGACGTAGGGGTGGACGGCCCAGTAGAAAGTCGCCACGCACGCGCCGTTCATCCAGGCCGAGAAGGGGAAGGTCTCGTCGTAGTCCTGGACGTACATCATGGTCGCGGTCGAATACTGGCGCGTGTTGGAGAGGCAGGACGTCTGTCGGGCCTTCTCGCGCGCCCCGGCGAAGACGGGAAAGAGGATCGCCGCGAGGATCGCGATGATGGCGATCACGACGAGCAATTCGATGAGGGTAAAACCCGACCGCCGACCGCTGCTGCTGAAACTGCTCAAGGACGAGCCCTCCTTCACCACACCCGAAACTGCGTACAGGGTAATTGGGCACGCGCCGCCGGTTTTCCTGTTGCAGACGCCGCGAAGGCGCAAAGGTTCATCAAATACTTTACGAAATAGTCGACCCTGCCGCACAGGAGAGCGCACGCCGACGGTGAATTAGTCAGGAAGCCGCGTGAGCCCGGTGACATTCGTCGCCAACGCCCCGCAGATTTACTATAAGGCGTTCGGCGGGCGAATGGTTCCCCGGAGCCGGTTCGGCCGCGAAAAAACCGCCCGAGGAGGACGCGAGATGCCTGCCGCTCCTACTTCCATCGCCGCCTGTCTCGCCGTCGTAGCCGCGGTCGGCGCGCCCGCACTGCTGCGCGCCGCGCAGACAGGCGGCAACGCCTCCGCGGCCAACTGGCCGTCATTCCGCGGCGCGAACGCCGCGGGCGTGAGGGACGGCTCCGCCGCCCCCGTCGCCTGGAACGTCCCCGAGAAGAAGGGCGTCCTCTGGAAGACCCCGGTGCCCGGTCTCGGCCACTCCAGCCCGGTCGTGTGGGGAGACCGCGTCTTCGTCACCACCGCCCTCAGCGGCAAGCCGGACGCCGGGCTGAAGGTCGGCCTGTACGGCGACATCGCGCCGGTGCAGGACGACACGCCGCACGAGTACCGCGTCTACTGCCTGGACCGCAAGACGGGCAAGATCCTCTGGGAGCGGACGGCCTACAAGGGGGTGCCGAAGGTCAAGCGGCACACCAAGGCGACCCACGCGAACTCCACCGCGGCGACCGACGGCAGGAACGTGGTGGCGTTCTTCGGCTCCGAGGGGCTGTACTGCTACGACCCGAACGGCAACCTGCGCTGGAAGAAGGACTTCGGCCTGCTCGACTCCGGCTTCTTCATGGTCCCGGACGCCCAGTGGGGGTTCGCCAGCTCGCCCGTCATCCACGGCAACCGCGTGCTGATCCAGTGCGACGTCCAGAAGGGCTCGTTCGTGGCCGCCCTGGACCTGAAGGACGGGCGCGAGGTGTGGCGCACGGCGCGCGCCGACGTCCCGACCTGGGGCACGCCGACGGTCTGTACCGAGGGCGGGCGGGCGCAGGTGGTGGTCAACGGCTGGAAGCACATCGGCGGCTACGACCTGAAGACCGGCAAGGAG
>DATLHN010000030.1:0-28312 GCA_035539875.1 Armatimonadaceae bacterium | reverse complement strand
GCTCCCCGCCCTGCCGGAGGACCCGATCGCCCGCGAGCGGGAGAAGGACCGTCTGCTGACGCTGGCGAACGTCCAGCGCATGCGGGGCCAGACCCGGGACGCGCTCTCCACCCTGGCGACCGTTCTCGCGCTGATGGAAGGCGCGGCGCTTCCGCGCGAGCGGGCGCTGGTCCACGAGCAGATCGGGGACATCTACGCCAACCAGGGGAACTTCGAAGAGGCGAAGCGTTCCTACTCCCGGGCGAAGGACGAGGACCCGGACCGGGCGAGCATCGAGCGGAAACTGGGCGAGACCGCGCTGAGACTGTCCGAAGTGAAGATCGCCGCCTCGGGCGGCTCCCTGGACGGCGGCGGCGCCTTCGACCGGGCGGCGGCCGTCAAGAACTCGAAGCGGAACGCGGGCACGGCGCTGCTGCTGTCGTTCTTCGTGCCGGGGCTGGGGCAGTTCGCGAACGGTCAGGCGGTCAAGGGCGCTCTCTGCCTGGCGGTGTACGTGCTGACGCTTCTGGCGATGAACCTGTCGCCGGACGGCCAGGCCGTCTACAAGCAGGTGATCCAGTTCGCGAGCGGCCGCCCGGTCCCGGGCGCGAGCGCGCCGGTCTCCCCCCTCTTCTGGCTGCTGCTGGCGCTGGCTTTCGCGGTCTGGGTCTATTCCCTCATCGACGCGGCGGTGACGGCGAGCCAGATGCGCCGCGACTCCGACACCGGCCCCTACGTCGACAAGTCCGGCTGGGAAGTCTAGGAGCGAGCGGGGGCGGTCCGCGCCCACTATTCCGGCATCACGACGCCGATGGTGAGCAGTATGTTGGCGTAGATGCGCTGCTCCCCGGTGGCGATGACGAGGGCGACGCTCGGGTCGGAGGCGGCGTCGTAGAACGCGAACCGCTCCAGCGGGTCGAGGGTGGTGCCGGGCAGCAGGCCGCGGAACTCCTCGAAGATCGGCGGCTCGGAGCCGTCCGCCGTCGCCATCACCTCCGCCTTCTCCACCGGGATCGCCGATGCCACCACCTTCAGCACGTCGGTGGCGGTCAGCAGGCCGGGCGCGAGGTTGAGGAACACCTTCTCCGCCGCCGGGTTCGACCCGGTCGTGTGGGGGTAGTTGCCGTCGGAGATGAGCACCTTCGAGCCGTGGCCCGCGGCCCCGAGAGCGTAGGATATCTCCGGGTGCAGCAGCGTGGTTTTGAGCATCTGTCCTCCTGAGTCGCGAAGTTACTGGCGCGCGGCCGCGGCCGCGGCGTCCGCCGCCTGCGCCCGGAGCAGGCGCGGGACGCGCTTTTCGTAGTTGTGGTAGGCGGTAAGGCAGGCGGTGAGCCAGGGGACGGCCGCGGCGTACCCGGCGAGCACGTCGCTCGGGTAGTGGACGCCGAGGTAGACGCGGCTCGCGCCGATCAGAGTTACCGCGCCGCCGGAGGCCGCGCCGACGATGACCCGCCGCCAGAGGTCGGGGCGCGATCGCACCCAGAAGTAGGTGAGCAGGCCGTAGAAGCAGAGCGAGATGAACGAATGCCCGGACGGGAACGAGAACGTTCCCTCCTGGGCGAGGGCCTCGATGATGGTGGGGCGCGCGCGCTCGTAGCGGTGCTTGATGCCGCCGATGATGATGCCGCCCCCGGTGAGGATGACGCCGAGCAGGACGCCCTTGGCCCGGTGCTCGGGCCTGCGCCAGAGCAGGATCACGCCCGCCAGGCCGAGGCCGCTCATGACGTCGGGCCGGGCGAGCGCGGAGGCACACTTCATGAGCGCCGTGCGGCGGGGGTTGCGGAGCGAGAGCGCGAGTTTGAGCCCGTCGTGGTCGAAGCGCCAGACGCCGTCCACCTCGCGCACGTCGTCGGCGATGTTGAAAAAGAGCGCGAGCGCGCCCGCCGATAGCCCCGCTCCGATGGCGACGGGGGTCACGATGAAGGGCGCGGACTGTGCGATCGCCCGGGCCGCCCGCTTACCGACGTGACCGACGACTGCCCTGGCGATGGACCGCCCTATCCTGCCCAGCCCCATGCGTTACGCTGACTGCCTCCCGTTTCGGTTCCGATCGCGAACGATCAGCGCCCGGCACATCGGCACGAGGCGCACCACCACGTTCGGTATACCCGCTTCGACCGCCATTTCGCCATACTCTCGGAGCGTATAGGCGCGCATCACCGACACCGGCGCGTCGTGGCGGCTGAGCGGATCGACGAAGGCGACCCGGGTGACGAGCCAGGCGAGGAACCGGTTGGTGCGGCTGCGCGCGAGATCGTTCACCACGAACCCGGCGGTGGTGACACGCTCCATCTCTCGCAGCGCGGCGACCGCGCCCGCCGGGCCGAGGTGGTGCAGCGCGAGCGAGCACAGCGCGACGTCGAACGCCCCGTCCGGGTACGGCAGGGCGGTCGCGTCCGCCGTCTCCACCGTTATCTCCGGCCACTCCCCCGCGGGCGTCCAGCGCCGCGCGAGGTCGAGCGCCTTCGGGTGGACGTCGGTGGCGGTGACGGAGACGGAGCGGCCGGGGCCGAAGCGACCGGCGCGGGCGGCGGCGACGACGTCGCGGGGCACGTCCGCGCACCCCGTGGCGACGTCGAGGATGCGGACGGGGCGGCCGGGCGGGAGCGGGGCGACGAGGCGCGCGAGGGCGCGGAGCGTGGCCGCGGTGCCGCCGAGGAGGCGGTTGATGCGCTCCAGGTCGCGGAACGTGCCCGCGAAGTCCTCGTCGGCGACGTCCCCGTCGATGCGCTCTTCGCGCTCGATGCGCGGCGGTGGCGGCAGGAGCATGGCGGTGGTAGGGTGCTCTGTGGTGGCCCGCGGGAGACGACGATGACCTACGAGACCTTCCGACTGATCGTTTACCTGATCGGGGTTCCGATCATACTGTACCTCGTGGTGCGCGCCGTGCGGCGCACGCGCGAGGTCAGCGCCCGGATACGCGAGGTGCAGGAGGCCGCGGAGCGCAACGCGCGGGACCCCTACGGCCAGATGGCCCAGATGTTCGAGGCGCGGGAGCTTCTCGACCGGGCCATCGACGGCGAAAAAAGGCCGCAGAAGGATAAAAAGAGGTAGCCGCGGCGCTACTTCCGGACGTTGGCGTCCAGCCAGTCGAGGGTGTCGGTCAGCAGGACCTTCAGGTCCGGCACGTGGCCGCCGGGGATGTACTTGATGTTCTTCGGGTCCTTCGCCGCCGCGTAGAGGCTTTCCGTGCAGGCGCGCGGGACCACCTGGTCCTCGGTCCCGTTGAGGAACAGCAGCGGGCGCGGCGACGCGGACGCGATGTACCGTTGCGGGTCCACGTCCCCCATGACCGCCTCTATTTTGGCGGCGTCGGTCTCCCCCTTTTCACGGTACTTCTTCGCGAAGGCGTGCTGGCTGGTGGTGATGAGTTTCCCCCAGTCGCCGCCCGCAGCCCAGAGGACGCCCCCCCGCAGCCGCGGCTCGCTCGCGACGAACACGCCGCCGATGATGCCGCCCAGAGAGACGCCGACGTAGCCGATGCGCCCCGCGTCTATCTCCGGGTGGGAGACGGCGTAGTCCGTGGCGCGGCGCAGGTCGATGACGGTCTGCGCGGCGACCTGGCGCATCTCGGGCAGCGCGAGGTCCGAGACGGGCTTGCCGCCGATCTTCTCGCGCTGGCCGTGCCCGGCGATGTCGAGGGCGATGCTGGCGTAGCCGCGCCGCGCGAGCGCGATGCCGAGCAGCAGCATGTCTTCCTTGCGCCCGCCCAGTCCGTGCAGCAGCAGCACGCAGGGCTTCTTCGCGCCGTCGGCCTTGCTGCCGGGGATGGTCATCAGCGCGGGAACGGACTTGCCGCCGCCGCCCGCGTAGCTCAGGGAGTAGGTCCGGTTCTCCGGCGGCGCGGCGGCGTCGAAGAGCGGCTTGAGCGCGGCGTTCAGGGGCGCGGCGGGCTCGTACGCGATTCCCGCGAGCGTAGTGGGTACATTACCTACGGCAGCGGCGGCGACCGTCTGCGGCTCCGGCGCGGCGGCGATGGCGCAGCCCGCGCTGTTCGCCGCGCCGAGGCTGAGAAGCGCGGCGGCGGCGGCAGCGGAAACCGCGGCGAGCGGGGCGGCGAGAGCGGGGAAACGGGTGTTGCGGCGCATACGTACTTGAGTATAGCGCAACCTGCTGCGCTCCTCGCGTGTCCGATTTTCGGAACCGGGAGAGTTTTTTCGGGGACATGAAGGAGTCTGTTATGAGTCGATACGCCGCACGCTCCGGCGCGAAGGCCGCGCTCGCGTTGCTGGCCGTCCTTGTTACGTTCGCGGGCGCGGCCCTCGCCGGCCCGTATGAGGACGCGAACGCCGCGTACCGCCGGGGTGACTTCCGCGCCGCGGCCCGCATCGCGCGGGATGGGATTCGGGCGAATCCCGAGGAGACCCGCCTCTACGTCGGTCTGGGCGCGTCGCTGTACAAGATCGGGGATAGGAACGGCGCGCGTGAGGCGTGGGATACGGTCATCCGCCGTGACCCGGAGCTGAAATCCGTCAATGACGACCGGGGCTTCCTCCGGCAGTACCGCGAGGTCGGCGGCTCCTTGACCCCGGGGCAGACGGGCGGCGCAGACGCCCGCGCGAACCGCGCGGAGTCCATGGCGGAGGCGCGCGACATCGTGAACGCCCTGAACACGGACGCCGGCGTGTACGTCCACCCGGACTTCAGGGGCGACGTGGACGCGCGCGTCATCGAGGCCGCGGTGCGCGACGCCCGCCCCAACGTGGTCAAGGTCGCGGTGGTGCCGCGGCTCGGCCCCTACCCCAGCCCCGCCGCGATGGCGGACGACCTGCGCAAGCAGCTGAGCCTGGACGAGAACGCGGTCGTGATCGTCGCGACCCCGAAGCGGATCGCGGGCGCGAGCAAGCGGCTGTCCGAGTCGCAGATCGCCCGCGCGTTCGAACGGGGCGGCGTCGGCACTGCGTTCGCGAGCGGCGGCCTTACCGACGCGGTCTCGACCGCGGTGGCGTCGCTCGGCAGCACCGTGAGCGGCGACCGGCGCGGCGACGCGAACCGGACGGGCGGCATCCTGTTCCTCGCGCTTGCGGGCGTAGGCGGCGCGCTCGGCTTCGTCGCCCTGAAGCGCGCCCGCGCGCTGGCGGACGCCAAGGCCCCGCTGGAGGCGCTGCGCCAGGAGGTACTGCGCGACCTGTCCTACTCGGACGGCTACCTGGACCTCCTGCCCGCGGGCGAGTCGGCGACCCTGGCGCGGCAGCTGCGCGCCAGCGCCTACGAGAAGTATTCGACGGCGAACGGCATCCTGGCCCACGCCAAGACGGCCGAGGACGTGCGCCCGGCCCAGCCCCTGCTCCAGCAGGCGCAGGCGGAGTTGGAGGAGTGCCGCCGCCAGATCGACATCGCGACGGGCGGCACGGGCGTAGCGATGGCGGCCCCCGAGCTGCCGTCGCTGGCGACCGACGCGTCCCGGGCGCAGGCCCACCTTAAGAAGCTGGAGGAAGTCGGCAGCGAGAGCGAGGCGGCGCGGCTCCAGCAGGAGATCGAGTCGATCCCGGAGAGCGACCGCGGCGTCTCCTTCTTCTCGGGCCAGCCGATGCCGAAGGAGTACCTGGTGCCGGTGACGATGGTCATCGAGGGCCAGAAGCGGACCGTGATGGCGACGCGCGAGGAGGCGGAGATGATCCGCCGGGGCGAGATGCCGCGCGTGCGCGCCTTCGAGGATAACGGCCGCTACGTGCCGTGGTACGACCACCGGGGCTACGACCCGTACCGCGACTACTACCGCGGCTACGGCGGCGGCCTGACCGGGATGGGTACGTTCGTGGACCTGTTCCTGCTTTCGCAGCTCTTCGGCGGCGCCCTATTCGGCGGCTACGGGGGCTGGGGCGGCTGGGGTTACGGCGGCTTCGGCGGCCCGGTCATCGCGGGCGGCGACTACGGCGGCGGTGTGGGTGGCTACGACGCCGGGCCGCAGTACGACGCGACGCCGGACAACACGGGCGGCTTCGACTTCTTCGGCCAGGGCGGGTACGACGACACGTCGAGCGACGGCGGCTTCGGCTTCGGCGACGGCGCAGACTTCGGGGGCGGCGACTTCGGCGGGGGTGACTTCGGCGGAGGCGGCGACTTCGGGGGCGGCGACTGGTAGCGGGCCGCCGGTACGGACGGGGACGGGCGCGCGGTCTCAGGACCGCGCGCCCGTCTTCTTTTCACTGTGCGCGCCTTCCCGCGATAGGGTACGTGACGGCGAATCCACGATCGAGCACAGGAGGGCACTCTCATGTACCAGAAGACGAAGCCGGCGGCGCATCACGATCCGGAGATCGCGGAGGAGGCGCCGCGGCACGGCCTTTGAGCCGATGGCGAAGCGGCGGCGGGGCTACCCCTCGGAGACGAGCGTCGGCAAGGGCACCCGAGTCGTCCACGGCGACAAGGTGCTGGACGAGAAGCTCGGCAGCCGCGACCCGTGCCCGTGCGGCTCCGGGCGGCGCTTTCAGCGCCTGCTGCCGTAACGGCGGACGCTACGACGGCATCGGGCGACACATCTATTACCGCGAATGAGACCGGCGAGCGGGCGCGATTGCGCCCGCTCGTTTCGCCGTGTTACAATTCCCGAACCATGCCCGAACCCACCCCCGCGGGACGCGACGTCGTCTCAATCCTCGCGACCGACTGCGGTTCTACCACCACCAAGGCCATTCTTATCGAGCGTCAGGAGAGCGGCGAATACCGCCTGGTCTGCCGGGGCGAGGCCCCGACGACCGTCGAGGCTCCGTTCGACGACGTGACGGTGGGCGTCACGAACGCCGCCCGCGAAGTTGAGGAGCTGGCGGGACGCACCCTCCTGGGCGAGGACGGGACGATACGGACGCCCGCGCTGGCGTCGGACGCGAAGACGGGCGTGGACCTGTACCTCTCGACGTCGTCGGCGGGCGGCGGCTTGCAGATGACGGTCGCCGGGGTCGCGCGCGAGATGTCGGCGGAGTCGGCGCAGCGGGCTGCGCTCGGGGCGGGCGCGATCATCATGGACGTGGTCGCGATCAACGACGGGCGTAAGGACTACGAGAAGGTCGAGCGCATCCGGCAGCTTCGGCCTGACATGATCCTGATGAGCGGCGGCACCGACGAGGGACAGGTCATCCCGCAGGTGCAGGAGATCGCGGAGCTGATCCGCAGCGCGGACCCGAAGCCGCGCCTCGGCATCGGCCTGAAGCTGCCGGTCATCTACGCGGGCAGCAGCATGATGCGCGAGACGGTGCGCGAGACGCTGGACGCGGTCGTGGACGTGCGGATCGTGGACAACCTGCGGCCCACCATGGAGGCGGAGAACCTGCCGCCCGCGCGCGAGGCGATCCACGAGCTTTTCCTGGAGCACGTCATGCAGCAGGCCCCGGGGTACGCGAAGCTGACGACCTGGACTAGCTCCGACATCATGTCCACCCCGCTGGCGGTCGGCAAGATCATGGAGACGGTCGCGCGGCAGCGGAATATCAACATCCTCGGTGTCGATATCGGGGGCGCGACCACGGACGTCTTCTCCGTCTTCAAGGGCATCTACAACCGGACGGTGTCGGCGAATCTGGGCATGTCCTACTCCATCTGCAACGTGCTGACCGAGGCGGGTCTGGACAACATCCGGCGCTGGCTGCCGTTCGAGGCGGACGACGCGTACGTCCGCAACCAGATGCGCAACAAGATGATCCGCCCGACCACGATCCCACAAGACCTGCACGACCTCCAGATCGAGCAGGCGACGGCGCGCGAGGCGCTGCGGCTCGCGTTCGAGCACCACAAGTCGCTGGCGCGCGAGATGGTGGGCGTCCAGACGCAGCGCGACATCGGCGACATCTTCGAGCAGCAGGCGGGCGGCAAGACGCTGGTGGACATGCTCACTCTGGACATGATCATCGGGTCGGGCGGGGTGCTGGCGCACGCGCCGGAGATGGCGCAGACGGCCCTGATGCTGATGGACGCCTACTCGCCCGAGGGCCTGACCACGCTCGCCAAGGACAGCATCTTCATGATGCCGCAGCTCGGCATCCTTTCTACCATCCTCCCGGAGGCGGCGACGCAGGTCTTCGAGCGGGACTGCCTGATCCGGCTCGCCGACTGCATCGCGCCGCTCGGCCACGGGCGCGAGGGCGAGCCGTGCCTGACGGTGACGGTGAACGGCGATCCGGTCAGCGTCCCCTTCGGGCAGATACGCCTCCTCCCGCTCGGCCTCGGCGAGAAGGCGACGGTCGAGGTCCAGCCCGCGCGCCACTTCGACGTCGGGGCGGGCAAGGGCAAGCCCGCCACCTTCTCCGTCGAGGGGGGCACCGTCGGCCTGATCTTCGACTGCCGGGGCCGCCCCATCGCGCTCCCCCACGACCCCGGCGCACGCTCCGCAAAACAGCGCGAGTGGCTCCACGCCCTCGGCCTGCGCTCGGAATAACCGCAGGCCACCCGCCTCCGCCGCCGGTCGAGCCTCGTGTGGTTACAATTAGTGTATAATCACCTATCGATACTCGGGGCGGCAAGCAGGCAGGCACCCAACGGCGGGAGTTCGGGGTCACGTGAATAAGACGATCAAGAAGGCGATCAAGTACGGCATCAGCAGCGCTCTGTACCGGGTGTCCCCGGACGCGTTCGACCAGTTTCGCGAGGCAGTGACACGCCGCAGTATGCGCCAGTGGCCGGGCCAGGAATCCCTGGACGTGATCGACGCCTGCGTGGCCCAGTACGGCCTCGAAGTACACGAGGGGCCGTTCGCCGGCATGAAGTACGTCCGCACGGCCACCGGGTCGTCCTTCCTCGCGAAGCTGATCGGCAGCTACGAGTGCGAGCTGCACCCCCTGCTGCGCGAGCTTCTGGCGACCCCGTACGAGTCGGTCGTAGACGTGGGGTGCGCGGAGGGGTATTACGCGGTCGGCTTTGCGCGCTGCGGGAAGGCGAAACGGGTATACGCCTTCGACACCGACGCCGAGGCGCGCCTTCTCTGCCGTCGGCTCGCGAGCCTGAACGGTATGGACGACCGCGTCGTGGTGCGCGGGGAGTGTAACCCCGAGACCATGGAGGCGGTGCTGAAGCAGGGCCGCTCCCTCGTGATCTGCGACTGCGAAGGGTACGAGATGGTGCTGCTGGACCCGGAGCGCGCCCCGTCGCTGCGAAACGCCGACGTTCTGGTCGAACTGCACGACTGTTTCAACCCCGAGATTTCCCCCGTGATGCTGCCCCGGTTCGAGGCGACGCACGACCTACTCCTTATCCACACGACTCCCCGGCGACCGGAGGAGTACGGACTGCCGGAATCCCTGACCGACGAGCAGCGGCGCGGCGTCCTGGAAGAGGGTCGCCCGCCGGAAGGGATGCAGTGGGCCTTTCTGCGCGCCCGCATTCCGGCCGCGGTCCCTGCCTCCGTCTCCTGAATGTTGTCAACCAGCAACCACTATGCGGCAGCAACTCCCCCGGCGGATACTCACGGTTCCTTTCGTAGCGCAGTCGGGCGACGACGCTAATCTGTCGGGTGCCGCGCGCCGGGCGCAGGAATCGCTCGAAAGCACCCTCCAGAAGAGCGGCAGATATCGTCTGCTGCCGGACGGGGTAACTCTGCCTCCCGATTGGCATCCCGGCATCGTCTACGATGCTAATCGCCTTATCCTGCAAAAGGCCGTAGGATATCGCAGGAAGGACGCCGACTACGTCCTCGCCGGGATGCTTCAACCGCTCGAACGGCGGGACGGTGGGCGCGCGTTGCGTACCCGCCTCGATGTGTTCCTGTACGAAATCATAACAGTCCACCTGATGGATGCCTTTCGCGCCGTGGGCGAAGCGCGGGTCCAGGGGGAGCCACCGATCGACGCCATCATCTCGGAAACGGTCGGGCGTTCCGTCCAGAAAGCAGCCCGTCGGTTGGAAACGTTGCGCCTGGCACGCGCTCGCATCCAGGAGTTGGATAATAAGGGTAGTGTCGACTACTGGGCGACGATGGACTGCGGGGACTGCCGCAAGGCCGGATTTGCAAAGGGATTGGAGGCCATCGTCAAGCGCGGCCCAGATGTAATGGGCCGTGTCCACATCCTCCGCGTCGAGGGAGACCGGCTCAATGTGACCCCACTGGACGGCACCCGTGTCGGCCGCGACTTCGAGTTGCTGGCGTGCCTACCTTCTGGGACACTTACACTACCCGAACTTTAGGCTGCCGACGCCCGTCCGTCGATCCCCTGCCACCACGCGATAGAGTCGTGATAAGCCATGTCCTGGGCGAAGTTCGCTAAAGAAGCGCTGTCCCGCGGCGAGACGGTGCAGATACGCCCCCGCGGGCACTCCATGACCGGGCGCGTCAACGACGGCGACGTGGTCACGGTCGCCCCCTGCGACCCGGGGACACTTGAGGTCGGCGACGTCGTCCTGGTGCGGGCGCGCGGCGCGGACTACCTCCACCTGATCAAGGCGCGCGACGGCGGCCGCTTCCTCATCGGCAACAACCGGGGCGGCACGAACGGGTGGGTCGGCCCGCAGGCCATCTACGGCAAAGCGGTGAAGGTCGAGTCCCCGCACTGACTCCCCGACCGCCGCGTACTCACGATCCTCGACGCCGCCGCTCCGGGAACCGGCGAGGCCGTGCGCGATATAATTCTTGGGGCAGCGCGCAGCCTCCCTGCTGCGGTTCGTGAGGGAACGACGGAGTTCCGGTGGCGGGAAACGCGCGGGCTAATCCGCGCGTTTCGGGCTTGATTTGGGAAGACTGGGCTGAGGCATCTATGACACCGGACATCCGTGAAGAACTGAAGAAGCGCATCCTCGTCATCGACGGGTCGATGGGCGTACTCCTCCAGAAGCAGGTCGCGACCGAGGCGCAGTACCGGGGGGACCGGTTCAAAGACCACCCCATCGACCTGAAGAACAACACCGAAGCGCTGCTGCTGCACTCCCCCGGGATCGTGGAGGGGGTACACGACGCGTACCTGGAGGCGGGCGCGGACATCGTCGAGACGTGTACGTTCACGGCCAACGCCATCGCGCAGGCCGACTTCGGGCTTCAGGAATACGCCTACGAGATGAACGTCGTCGCGGCGCAGATCGCGAAGCGGGCGTGCGCGCGCGCGACGGCGGCCGACCCGTCGAAGCCGCGGTGGGCGGCGGGCGCGATCGGCCCGTGCAACCGCTCGGCGGGCACGGTGGTCAACGCCGACGACCCCGGTTACCGCAACATCACCTTCGACGAGCTGCGCGCCTCGTACTACGAGCAGGCGAAGGGCCTCCTCGACGGCGGGGCGGACCTGCTGCTGTGCGAGACGGTGATGGACACGCTGAACCTGAAGGCGGCCCTGTTTGCTATCCAGCAGCTCTTCGAGGACGACGGGTACGCGCCGGTGCCGGTGATGGCGTCCTTCTTCCTGGACATCGCCGGGAGCAACCTGACCGGGCAGACGCTGGAGGCGATGTGGTACAGCGTCTCGGACGCGCCGCTCGCGGGCGTGGGCCTCAACTGCTCGCTCGGGCCGCGGGAGATGCGCCCGTACGTCGAGGAGATCGCCCGCCTCGCGCCGATGCCGATCATCACGTACCCCAACGCCGGCCTGCCCGACCCGCTCTCGGAGACGGGCTTCCCGGAGACGCCGGAGTCGATGGCCCCGCAGCTCAGGGAGTGGGCCGAGGCGGGCTGGCTCAACATCGTCGGCGGGTGCTGCGGCACCACCCCCGCGCACATCCGCGCGATCGCGGAGGCGGTCAGGGGCATCGCACCGCGCCCGATTCCGGAGATCGAGCCGCTCATGCGGCTTTCCGGGACGCGCCCGTTCGTCCTGCGCCCGGACACGAACTTCGTCAACATCGGCGAGCGGACCAACGTCGCCGGGTCGCCGAAGTTCGCCAAGCTCATCAAGGAGGGCAAGCTCGAAGAAGCCCTCTCCGTGGCGCGGCAGCAGGTGGAGAACGGCGCGCAGGTGATCGACATCTGCTTCGACGAGGGGATGCTCGACGGCGTCGCCTGCATGAAGCAGTTCCTGAATCTGATCCACGCCGAGCCGGACATCTCGTCCGTCCCGCTCATGATCGACTCGTCCCGCTGGGAGATCATCGAGGAGGGTCTGAAGCACACGGTCGGCAAGGGCATCGTCAACTCGATCTCGCTCAAGGAAGGCGAGGCGAAGTTCGTCGAGCAGGCGCGGCTCGTGAAGCGCTACGGCGCGGCGGTCGTGGTGATGGCGTTCGACGAGCAGGGGCAGGCGGACACGCTGGCGCGCCGGATCGAGGTGTGCGAGCGGGCGTACCGCATCCTCGTGGACCGGGTCGGGCTCGCGCCGCAGGACATCATCTTCGACCCCAACATCCTCACCGTCGGCACGGGCATGGAGGAGCACAACAACTACGCGGTCGACTTCATCGACGCGACCCGGTGGATAAAGGAGAACCTGCCGCACGCGAAGGTATCGGGCGGCGTCTCCAACATCTCGTTCTCGTTCCGCGGCAACAACGTCGTGCGCGAGGCGATGCACTCCGCGTTCCTGTACCACGCCATCAAGGCGGGACTGGACATGGGCATCGTCAACGCCGGGATGCTGGCGGTGTATGAGGACATCCCGAAGGACCTGCTGGAGCACGTCGAGAACGTCCTGCTGAACCGTCGGCCCGACGCCACCGAGCGGATGCTCGCCTTCGCCGAGACGGTGACCAAGGGCGGCAAGAAGGAGCAGAAGGCCGATGAGGCGTGGCGGCAGCAGAGCGTCGAGGAGCGGCTGAAGCACGCGCTTCTGGCGGGCGTGACCGACTACGTCGAGGCCGACACGATGGAGGCGCTGGAGAAGTACGGACGCCCGCTCCTCGTGATCGAAGGCCCGCTCATGGCCGGCATGAACGTCGTAGGCGACCTGTTCGGCGCGGGGAAGATGTTCCTGCCGCAGGTCGTCAAGTCCGCCCGCGTCATGAAGAAGTCGGTCGCGGTGCTCACGCCCTACATGGAGGCGGAGAAGGCCGCGCTGGGCGAGGCCGCGCGCGCGCAGGGCAGGGTGCTGCTCGCGACCGTCAAGGGCGACGTCCACGACATCGGCAAGAACATCGTCGGGGTCGTGCTGACGTGCAACAACTTCGAGGTCATCGACATGGGGGTCATGGTCCCCTGCGAGAAGATTCTCGACACGGCGCGCAAGGAGAACGTCGACGTGATCGGGCTTTCGGGCCTGATTACGCCGTCGCTGGACGAGATGACGCACGTGGCGCGCGAGATGACGCGCGAGGGTTTCGACCTCCCGCTGCTGATCGGCGGCGCGACCACGAGCCGCGTCCACACCGCGGTCAAGATCGCCCCCTTCTACAAGCCGGGCGTCCTGCACGTCCTGGACGCCTCGCGGGCGGTGGGCGTGCTCCAGCACCTCGTGAGCGAGGACCGGGCGGGCTACCTGGCGGAGGCGGCCGACGAGCAGGAGGCGGCGCGGGTGGCGCACGCGAGCAAGCGGCGCGAGAAGAAGATGCTGCCGCTCTCCGAGGCGCGCGCGAACCACCTCAAGCTCGACTGGTCTGGCTACGAAATCCCGAAGCCCGCGTTCACGGGGACGCGCGTGCTCGCCGACGTCCCGCTGGAGGAGCTGGTCCCCTACATCGACTGGTCGCCGTTCTTTATGACGTGGGAGCTGCGCGGCAAGTACCCCGCGATCTTCGAGGACCCGGTGGTGGGCGAGCAGGCGAAGCAGCTTTACGACGACGCGCGGGAGCTTCTGGACGACCTGGTGAAGGCGAACGCACTGAAGGCGCGCGGCGTCTACGGCTTCTGGCCGGCCAACAGCATCGGAGACGACATCGAGGTGTACGCGGACGAGGCGCGCTCGCGGGTGCTCACCACGCTGCGGATGCTGCGCCAGCAATCGGAGAAGACGTCGGGCGAGGCGAACAAGAGCCTGGCGGACTTCGTCGCGCCCAAGGAGAAGGGGCGCGTCGACTACGTCGGCGGGTTCGCGGTGACCACGGGCATCGGCGCGGACGAGCTGATCGCCTCGTTCAAGGGCAAGCAGGACGACTACAGTGCGATTCTCGTCGCCGCGCTGGCCGACCGGCTGGCGGAGGCGTTCGCGGAGCGGCTGCACAAGCAGGCGCGCGACGACTGGGGCTTCGGCCGGGGCGAGAACCTGACGACCGAGGACCTGATCCGCGAGCGGTACCGGGGAATCCGCCCGGCGGCGGGCTACCCGGCCTGTCCGGACCACACCGAGAAGTGGACGCTCTGGGAGATGCTGGACGCGGAGCGCAACACGGGCATCCGCCTGACGGAGAGTCTGGCGATGTACCCGGCGAGCAGCGTCTGCGGCCTGTACTTCGGGCACCCGGACGCGGACTACTTCGCGGTGGGTAAGGTGGAAAGGGACCAGGTGCTGGACTACCAGAAGCGCAAGGACATGCCCCTGCACGACCTGGAGCGGTGGCTGTCTCCCGCCCTCAACTACGACCCGGAGTAGACCACGACAACAAAAGGTAAGCGGGCCGCCGCGACACTGTCGCGGCGGCCCGTCGCGCTTTCCTCAGTCGGAGACGCGCAGGAGGAAAGGCAGGGTGTGGGTCTGCCCGAGGCGCTGGAACTGGACCCAGCCCTTGTAGACGCCGGACTTCGGGAAGCGGGTGGGAAAGACCAGGTCGCCCGTGCGCCCGGTGCGCGGGTCGCTCTCGTCGGTGACGCTGTGGACGTAGGTCTGGCCGTCGCGCTCGATCAGGATCAGGTGCGCCAGCGCCCCGGCCCACGGCTGGATGTCAACCACCGGACGCCCCTGGTTGTCGGCGAGGCTGAAGGTGAGTGGCAGTGTCCTGCGGGCCGACGCCTTCAGCGGCTTCATGGTCAGGACGTGCATGCCGCTGCGCACGAGCGGCAGCCCGCGCGGCATCAGCGGCTCGCGCAGGGCGCGCGCGCCCTCCACCGTCACCTTCTCCGAGACGACCACTCCCCCCGCCCCAATCGGCGCGGCCTCCGCGAAGACGCGCCAGTCGCCGCCGTTCGGAAAGGCGAACCCGAGGGTGAACTTGCCGGTCTTCTCGTCCAGCTTCGGCTGCTCGTAGAAGAACGCGCCGAGGTCGTCGCGGGCGATGGCAACCCGGAGCAGGCTGTCGTAGACGACGCCGTAGCCTTCGATGGGCGCGCCGCTCGCGCGGTCTACGATCGAGAGCGTCATGACGACGGCGTCCCCCGCCGCCGGGCGGCGCGGCTCCACCTCCAGCTTGAGCTTGTAGGGCAGGGCGGCCGCCTCGCGCTTCTTGGGGTCCGTCTTCTCCTTCACGGTCAGCGGGAGGGTGACCGTAAACTCCTTCGCGCCATCGCCGGGAGGCGTGACGTTCAGCTCGACGGCGTACGCGCCCGCCCGGGGGAACGTGGCGCTGAGCGCGTAGTCGCCGGGAACGCTCGCGGAACGGACGGACGGCTCGCTCACCGACACGGACGGATCGGAGGTGAGCGTGATCTTCGCCCGAACGCGCGCCCGGGGCACGCCCGCGACGCTGCTGTGGATGTCACCGAGCGTTGCGTCCGCGACCCGGAACTCGACCTCGGTCTCCTCCTCCGCGTAGACGCCCCCGGCGGGTGGGCGCAATTCGACGGCGAAGTTACCCGCCTTCCGGACCTCGCTGCCCGTGGCGGCCTGGGTGCGCGGCGATGCCGCCCGCACGGGGGCCGAAGCACCGGCGACGAGGAGAAGGGCGGCGACCACGGACGGGATGATGACAGAGTGCATGAAAATCCTTTCGCTACCCCTTTGACCCCGGGATCGGGGATTCCCTTCCCCTTTTGGTACGCGTTCCTGTCTAAAGACAGGTTCCCGGCGTGCCGGGGGACCGATCCCCCTGCCTGCTTTTGCGGTTATAACGGTGCAGGGATTCCTGGGCGAGGATGCCGGTCGCGGCTCGCCGGGCTATACTGACGGAGTACCCATGTCCGCTACGCCGCCCCCGCGCCACGACAATGACAAATCGCAGCCGCCGCCGTCTTCCGACGTGGCGCGGCCCCACGGGCGCACCGCGCACTGGTCCGCCGGGCGGCGATTCGTTTTGCTGAACGTCGGTCTGCTGATCTACGGGGTCGGGCTGGCGGCGATGATAAACGCCAACGTCGGGCTCGCGCCGTGGGACGCGTTCCACGTCGGGCTGGCGCGGCACGTGCCGTGGCTGACCGTGGGGCTGGCGAGTATCCTTGCGGGGCTGGTCTGCCAGGTCTGCGCCCTGCTCTTCCTGAAGATGCCTATCGGGGTCGGGTCGGTGCTGAACATGATCCTGATCGGACTGTACATGGACCTGTTCCGGGGCGCGCTGCCGCACCCGCAGGAGGCGCTGACGGCGTGGGCGTGGTTCGTCGGGGGAATCCTGATGTCCGGCCTGGCGACGGGGACCTACATCGCGAGCCACTTCGGGGCGGGGCCGCGGGACAGCGTCGTGCTGGGGCTCGCGAACCGCACGGGCCGCTCGGTCAAGAGCCTGCGCACGGTGATGGAGCTGTCCGTACTGGCTCTGGGGTGGCTGATGGGGGCGAAGGTGGGATGGGGGACGCTCGTGTTCGCGCTGACCTTCGGGCCGGCGATGAGCGCGTCCCTCGCCCTCTACGGACTGCGCCGTTAAACGCCACAGACGCAAATGTACGTCGGCAATTTGAAAAAAGTTCGGATTGCCGCGGAAATTTTCCCCGGTACCTTGTCAGAAAAGAGCGACCGGGGTTATAATTAAGGGCGTGTGATCTCCTTTTCTCTCTCCGTGCTGGAGAAGCGCCGAGACCCCTGTGGTCCGGCGTTTTCTTTTTGTATCGCCCTGTCCGTTTAAGTGTGATCTCCCCTGTCCGTTGCGTTCTTTCCTACACTGTTAAGACGCGCCGGTAGGCGGAAAGGTTACGCGGCCGGGGAATCACTTTTCTCCCCGCAGTCGAACGAACCCCGCGGGCGTCAGCAGGAGGCGCGGGGAGCGGGCGAAGCCGACGACCGTGATCCCGAGCGCGGAGAGTTCCACCACCCCGGCCCGCCCCCCGGCCCGCAGCGAGACGAGCGGCGACGCGAACTGGAAGACCCCGGGAGCGCGCCGCATACCCACGCCGAAACGCCCCAGATAGTCCTTGCCCACCAGGCGCGGGTCCAGCAGGACGTCGTCCCACAGGCCCGCCTCGTCCAGCGCCCACCGGACGAACGTGTTTGAGTTCGGCCCGGGCCAGTAGACGTAGCGGTCCCGGTTCGGGTACGTTTCGAGGGCGCGAGCGAGGACGCCCGCGAGGCGCTCCGCGGCCGGGCCGGTGAAGGTGAAGATCCGACGGGCCGCGCCGCCGCCGACCCCGCCCTGGGCGCGCATCAGGTCGCGGTGGACGTGCCCGGCGGACGTCCCGCCGACGTCGCGCCGCTGCCAAACCTCGT
Organism: Armatimonadaceae bacterium; assembly: GCA_035539875.1. Classification (GTDB taxonomy): domain Bacteria; phylum Armatimonadota; class Armatimonadia; order Armatimonadales; family Armatimonadaceae; genus CALEKU01. Next base: position 11,054 of record DATLHN010000030.1, on the reverse strand, counting down.
AGCGCGCCGCCGACTCCCCCTCGCGCACCACGAACCACCCGTGCCAGGCGAATGGCGAGAGCGGCTGGGGCAGTGGGGCCGCCCACAACTCTACCCGCGACTCTCCCTCGGCGTCGTCCGGGGCGTCAGGGCGGGGTGATGCGGCCATCTCGTCCGATCGCGGGCGCGGCGGGGCCGAAGTCGGCGCGGGAGAGGGAACGGAGGGTGGCGACGGCCGCGCCGGACGGGTCGGGGCGCGGGCCGCCCGGCTTGCGCTGCCGCCCGGGGTGGACCCGGCCGCCGAGGAACGCCCCGGTCGCCGGGTCGAGGCGCGCCTCCAGGACCAGCGTTTCGGCCGTCGCGCCGGAGAGCCCGAACTTGCCGTAGGTCGCGAAGTTTCCCAGGGAGTAGGCAATGAGCCGCCCCCGGTACACTTCCATGCCCCGCAGCACGTGCGGCCCGTGGCCGAGTACGAGGTCCGCCCCGGCGTCGATCACGGCGCGCGAGAAGCGGCGCAGGTCGCCGCGGTTCTCGCCGTAGTAGGTCTCGCGCCCGCGCGGCACGTTCCGGTGGGCGCTACCCTCCGCGCCCCCGTGGAACGAGACGACGACGATGTCCGCGCGCTGCGCGGCTTCGCGGACCCGGCGCGCCGCCCCGGCGACGTCGCCGACGTGCGCGTTCACCGGGTTGTGCGCGAAGGCGAGCACGGCGATGCGCTTCCCCTTGCGCGTGAGGTACGCGACGTCGTCCCGGTCCGCCCCGGCGTGCGCGATCCCGAGGCGGTCGAGGGTCTGCCGGGTGGACCGCCGCCCTGCCGGTCCGAAGTCCGAGGCGTGGTTGTTCGCGCAGGAGAGGACGTCGAACCCGGCAGACTTCAGGTGCGCGCCGAAGCGGGTGGGCGTGCGGAAGGCGAAGGAGCGCGGGCCGACCTTTTTGAGCGGCTTGCCGCCGTCGAGCAGCGGCCCCTCGAGGTTGCCGAAGGCGACGTCCGCCGCGCGCAGGGTCGGCGCGAACGGATCGAGCAGTCCCGCGCCGCCGTTCGGAGGCATGTCGCGGCCATCCGGGAAGTCAGAGCCGAGCATCACGTCGCCGACCGCGGCGAACGTGATCGCCGCCGCTTCGGTCCGTCCCGAGGAGGCGGCGGACCGCGGGGGGAGGAGCGTCGTCAGCAGCGCCGGAAGGGCGGCGAACAGCGGTATCAGCGGCGAGAGTCGGCGGCGAGAGCGAGGACGGCGTCGGCGGGGTGCGTGCGGTGGCGGCATGCCTTTCAATTCGCCGCCCGCCCGCTCACACCCTCTTGCGCCCCTACTCCGGCCGGATGCCGACGCTGAAGACGCGCCCCTCGGGCGTCACCGTGAAGGCGACGTTGAACGGCCGCTTCGCCTCGCCGACGCGCGCCCGGTAGCGCACGAGTCTGTCCCCCGCCACCGGGTCCGGCACTCGCTCCTCCAGGAACGCCAGATCCTTCAGGTCTCGCAGGGGCGCGAAGCCGCCCAGGCCCATCTGGCCCCGGGGCGTGGCGAGGCGGGAGCGGAACGCGGGGTCGAGTCCGTCCGCGGCGTCGGCGGGGCGACCCGCGGCGAGCGCCAGGAGGGCGGCCTTCAGGGTCTCGGTGCGCTTCGGGTCGGGGTCGGGCTTTTCCTCCCACTTCGGCGGCGCGAGCGCGGGCGCGACCGCCTCGGCCACCCGGCGCGCGAGGTCGTCGCCCTGGATGGACGCCTGGTTGCAGACGACGGCAACGGTCAGGTCCTGGTCCGGAAACCGCGAGACGCTGGCGGCGAACCCGGCGGTGTTGCCGCCGTGGGAGAGCCAGGGGTGGCCGTAGAGGTCCCGGACGAACCAGCCGTACCCGTAGCCGGAGGCGCGCTTGTCGGGAAGCCGCTGGCTCGCCTGCATCTCCTTCGCCGCGGCGGGCTTGACGAGTTTGCCGGTGCGGAACGCCCGCTCGAAGGCCGCCAGGTCGTCTGCGGTCCCGACCAGGCCGCCGTCCGCGCCGCCTTCTACCATCTCGGGGGCGTTGACGAGTTGCCCGTCCTGAAGCCGCCAGTAGCCCTTCGCCCTCCCGGGGATAATCTCGCGGTTCGACATCGGGATCGTGTCGTTCATCCCGGCGGGCTTGAGGACGCGCTCGGCCAGCAGCGCCTCGTAGGGCTTACCGGCGACACGCGCGAGGAGCAGGCCGAGCAGGTAGTAGTTGGTGTTGCTGTAGGCGAACGCGGTGCCGGTCTCGAAGTCGAGCGGCAGGGTCACGATCTTCTTCGTCCAATCGTCGGGCGTCCAGCGCTCCACGAGTCCGAGGCCGGGCACGAGCGCGTAGTCGGGCAGCCCGGACGTGTGACTGAGCAGGTGCCTGAGCGTGATCTTATCCCAGGTGGCGGGGGCGTCGGGGAAGTGCTTCTTCACCGGGTCGTCCAGCGCCCACTTCCCCTCCTCGACGAGCAGCATGGCCAGGGTGGCGGTCAGCGTCTTGCCGATGGAGCCCGTCTCGAAGCGGTGCTCCGGCTTCGTGGGCGTGCCGAGTTCGAGGTCGGCGACGCCGTACGCGGCCTTCTTGACGAGCCGGTCGCCCTTGTAGACCACCAGCGAGACGCCGGGGATTTCGCGCCGCTTCATCTCCGCGTTCACGACGTCGTCCACGGCGTCGGCGTGCGCGGCGGGCGACGCCGCGAAAGTAAGGGTGAGAGCGAGACCGAAAAAAAGCGCCGCCGCGGCGCGCCGGGAGTACCGGCTGCAGCGGCGGCGGAGCAGAAGGAGATGTGTGTTCATCATGGTTCAGTCGCGCGGGCCGGAGCCCGACTTACGCGTAAACGATCCCGGGGCGTCCCGGAGCGGCGGGGCGTCCCGCGGCTGCTCCATGTCGGAGAGCTGGAGGTCGAGCGCGCGGACCGAGATGTGGATCTCGCGCATGGAAAGGGCGAGCGACGCGAGAAGAGAGACCAGTGCCAGGGCGAACGCGACCCGCGCGGGCGGCTCCCACCCCTGGTAGAGCAGGAACATCGTCGCGACCGAGAGCAGGATGGAGAGCGCGCCGAACGCCTGCATGCCGCGGGTCAGGTAGATGCGCTGTCGGAGGCTGACGATCTGGCGCTCCAGGATGTCGCGCGGGTCTTCGCGCCAGCGGTCGTGCAGGGTGCGCACGAGGGCGGCGAGCGCGAGGAAGCGGTTGGTGTAGGCCAGCATCAGCAGGGACACGGCGGGGAACAAGAGCGCGGGGGTCGCCAGTTCCAGATTCATTGCTGTTTTTTGGTGCCTCCCGAGGCATTGTACGGGATGAATTTGTTGTTGGTGGCGATTCCACTATTGCAATTAGCAGGGGAAATAGGTGTATGATAGAGTGGATCGTGCGTTTCGCGGGTGCGACCCTGGCCCGCCGGTAATCAGCTAACAGTATCAAGCAGTCGCAGCAGCCTCGGTCTGGTTGACAGTCGTTTGGTGGCCCCCTGCTCTCCTGTTCGTTTGTTTGCAGCACGAATTTTCCCGAAGGGTCTTTCATTCAGGAGACGCGGATGCGTATCTACGTGGGGGGTCTCCCCTATAGCACGGACAATGAGTCCCTGCGCAGCCTGTTCGAGCAGGTCGGCGAGGTTTCGGACGCGAGCGTTGTCGAGGACAAGTTCTCGGGCCAGTCGCGCGGCTTCGGCTTCGTCGAGATGCCGAACGTCGAAGAGGCGAACACGGCCATCGCGCAGTTCAACGGCTACTCGCTGGGCGGCCGCACCCTGACCGTCAACGAGGCCAAGCCCCGCGAGGACCGCGGCGGCTTCGGCGGCGGCGGCGGTCGTAGCGGCGGCGGCGGCTACGGCGGTGGCGGCGGCCGCAGCAGCGGCGGTGGTGGCGGCTACGGTGGTGGCGGCGGTTACGGCGGCGGTGGTGGCGGCTACGGTGGTGGCGGCGGCAGCCGCGGCGGCGACCGTGGCGGTCGCGGCGGCGGCGGCGGCCGCTGGTAATCCAGAACCAGTCCACCAAACGAACCAACGGGCCGGGAGCATTGCTCCCGGCCCGTTTGTATTTGCCGTCGTGAGGTCAGATGCCGAGGGCGCTGCGGCGCTGGAGGTCGGCGACGTCGTTCGGACGCTCGGGCTTGTATCCCGGGAGCGGCTGGATGTGCTCGTGGACCGCGTCGACGATGTCGGCGGGGAACGGGAAGAAGGCGTCCTCCACCTCGTCCGGCGGCGTGATCCAGTTGCGCGCGCCCACCACGACCGGCGGGGCGTCCAGGTAGTCGAAGGCGAGCGTGGCGATCTTCGAGGCGAACGTGTGCAGGATGCTGCCGCGCTCGCAGGCGTCGGACGCGAGCAGGATGCGCCCCGTCTTCTTCACCGACGCCACCACCTTCTCGTAGTCGAAGGGCACGATGGAGCGGGCGTCGATGATCTCGCAGGAGATGCCGTACTCCTGCTCCAGCGTCGCCGCGGCGTCGAGCGCGCGGTACAGGGTCGCCCCGACCGTCAGGATGGTCAGGTCGGTGCCCTCCTTCTTCACGTCGGGCACGCCGAGCGGGATCTCGTAGGCTCCGGCGGGGACGCCCTCCTGGCCGTGGAAGATTTCCGCCACGTCGTAGAGGCGCTGGGACTCGAAGAAGACCACCGGGTCGGTCCCGAGCAGCGCGGAGTACATCAGGCCCTTGGCGTCGTAGGGGGTCGCCGGGAAGACGACCTTGAGGCCGGGGATGTGGGCGCAGAGCGCGGTCCAGTCCTGTGAGTGCTGCGCGCCGTACTTGCTGCCCACGCTCACCCGGAGGACGACAGGCATCTTGAGCATACCGCCGCTCATGCTCTGCCACTTGGAGAGTTGGTTGAAGACCTCGTCGCCCGCGCGCCCGAGGAAGTCGCAGTACATCAGCTCGACCAGCGCGCGTCCGCCCTCCAGGGCGTACCCGACGGATGTGCCGACGATGGCCGCCTCGGAGATGGGGCTGTTGAAGAGGCGGTGGTAGGGCAGCGCCTCGGTCAGCCCGCGGTAGACGGCGAACGCGCCGCCCCAGTCGCGGTTCTCCTCGCCGTAGGCGACCAGGGTCGGATCGGCGTAGAAGCGGTCGACGATCGCCTCGAAGAGGGCGTCGCGGACGCCGACGCAGCGGGTCTTGGGGAGCATCTCTCCCTTCTCGCCGATGCCGGTGCGGGAGCGCCCGGCGAGGCTCTTGACGCGCGGGTTCTCTTCGAGGGGGAGGAGCGCCTCGGGCTCGCGCGACGGGTCCATCGATTCGACGCGCTGGTTGGAGAACATGGTGCTCTCCAGCAGGCTCCCGACGGCGTAGAGGTCGGCGCGCGGCGACGCGTCGAGGTCCACGGCCTTCCGGTATGCGCGCAGGATCGCGCCGTCCACGCCCTCGTGCAGGGCGTCGACCTCGGCGTCCAGGCAGAGCCCCGCCTTCAGCAGGTCGGTCTTGTACGTCAGCAGCGAGTCGACCTGCTGCCACTCCTCGATCTCGGTCTTCTCGCGGTACGAAGAGGCGTCCGACGGCGAGTGGCCGCTGAATCGGTAGGTGATCGTGTCGAGCAGCACGGGGCCATCGCCGCGCTGGAGGATATCCTTTTTTCGCCGGATGCAGTCGATGACCGCGAGCGGGTTGTAGCCGTCCACGCGCTCGGCGTGCATCTGCTCCGGGTTGAGGCCCGCGCCCATGCGCGCGAGGACGCCGAAGCCGCCCGTCTCGCCCACCGGCTGCCCGCCCATACCGTAGAAGTTGTTGACGAAGTTCATGATGAGCGGCAGGCCGCCGCGCACCGACTCGTCCCACAGCGTCTTGAACTGGTCCATCGTGGCGAAGCAGAGCGCCTCCCAGGTGGGCCCGCAAGCCGCGGAGGCGTCGCCGATGTTCGCGATGACGATGCCCGGCTTGCGGTTGACGCGCTTGAAGAGCGCCGCGCCGACCGAGATGTCCGCCGAGCCGCCGACGATGGCGTTGTTGGGGTAGACGCCGAAGGGGGTGAAGAAGGCGTGCATGGAGCCGCCCATGCCCCGGTTGAAGCCCGCCGCGCGCCCGAAGATCTCGGCCAGCGTTCCGTAGAGCAGGAAGTCGACCGCGAGCGCCTTGACGCTGCTGGTGTCGGCGTCCTTCTCGATGACCTTGAGCGCCGCGCCGCCGTCGTACGTGCGCATGATGTTCTCGAGCGCGTCGTCCGGCAGCTTTTCGATGGCGGAAAGGCCCTTCGCCAGGATGTCCCCGTGCGAGCGGTGCGACCCGAAGATGTGGTCCTCGACCCCGAGCAGGAACGCCTGCCCGACGGCCGACGCCTCCTGGCCGATGGAGAGGTGGGCGGGGCCGCGGTGGTCGTAGGCGATGCCCTTGTACTCGCGCTGGGTCTTGACCTCCTGGAGCATGGACTCGAAGGCGCGGATGAAGACCATGTCGCGGTAGATGCGCACGAGGTCCTCGCGGCTGAAGCGGTCCAGTTCGTCGTTCAGGGTCTTCTGGTACTGGTTGACCGGGATCGGGGAGAACGTGACCTGGCCGGACTTGCGTATCTCGTCCGGTCGGATCATGAGTGACTTGGGCATGGGTTGGTACTCCGGGTTATCGCGTGAAAAGGCGTATCGTTTCGGATTGCGTTATTTCGTTCGTGAAGGGCGCGAGGTCGTAGAGCGTCCACGCGCCTTCCGTAAAATCGGCCACGGCGAAGCCGGGCTGCTCGTCCCAGCGCAGCGTGCCCGGGTTCAGCAGCGTCACGCCGCAGACCGTCCGGGCCATCCGCCGGTGCGTGTGCCCGGCGAGGTGAACGCGGTAGTCGCCGCGGTCGAGTCGCTTCTCCGCCAGTATGCGCTGGGCCGCCGCTTCGTCGTCACCGGGGTAGACGCCCGCCATGTCGTCCCCGCCGACCCCGTGGCAGAGCAGCAGTTTCCCGAGGGGCGTCGCGAACGTCCTCGTTTCCGGTAGCGCCTTCAGAAACGCGAGCGACGCCCTGCTCGCCAGACGGTCGCCGAGGCCGATCGCGGCCAGCGCCGGGTCGCCGCCGCTCTCCAGGGTCCAGCGGTCGTGGTTCCCGCGCACGCAGAGCGCGCCCGCGTCCGCGAGCAGGCGGCAGCACCGGTCCGTGTCCCCCTCGCCCTTCTTCGCGGCCACGTCGCCGGTGCAGAGGATGGCGTCGAGCGGGCCGAGCGTCGCCAGGTACGCCAGCGCCGCTTCCAGGGCGGCGTCCTCGCCGTGGACGTCGCCGATCACGCCGACCCGCCGCAAAACCGTTCCGCCATCGCTCAAGGAAGCGGGGCCGTCTTCTCGCCCGCGACCGCGCCGGTCCCGGGCGACAGGTCGAACGCGTGCAGGCGGCGCGCCTCAAAATCGAGGAGCAGGAAGCCGGGCGCGCCATCGCGCCGCAGGGTCCCCGCGTTGACGAGCGTCAGGTGTCCCAACGAGCGCAGCATGCGCTGGTGCGTGTGCCCGCTCACCACCAGTCGGTAATGTCCCTCGGAATACAGACGGTGCAGTCGGTGGTTCGCCGCGAGGATCACATCCGAATCGCCCGGGTAGACCCCCATCATGTCGTCATGGCCGGTGCCGTGGCAGAGCAGCAGCGGCCCGGCCGCCGTCTCGAAGGCGCGGGTGGCGGGCACGGACGCCAGGAACGCGCGCGCGTCCGCACTCACCTGCTCGTCGGGGGTGGCGTCCGGCAGCGAATCGTAGCCGACGCCCGGCTCCCGGCGCGTCGCCTCCAGGAACCAGCGATCGTGGTTGCCGCGCACGCAGAGCGCGCCCGCCGCGCGGAGCATCTCCAGGCACTTTCCGGCGTCGCCCGGCCCGGTCACGAGGTCGCCCGTGCAGAGCAGGGCGTCCAGGTCGTCGTAGCGCGCCAGGTGGTCGAGCGCCGCTTCGAGCAGGCCGTCCTCCGCGTGGACGTCGCCCAGGACCCCCACGCGTCTCAGCGCGGGCACTTGCGTTTCCGAACTCACACGGGTAGGATAGCACCATTAACCGAAAGCGGTCAAGAAGAAACGAAAGAAAACGAAACCGGATGCCCCCCATCCGGGCGAGGGAGGTCGGACACCCCCATGTTCGTTGAGGAGCGGCATCGGCGTATACTGGAGCGGCTGCGCGAGCGGGGCAAGGTCACGGTCGAAGAGCTGGCCGGGCAGTTCAACGTCTCCTCGCCGACGGTGCGCGCCGACCTCGCCGCCCTCGAGACGCGGCGGCTGCTGCGGCGCACGCACGGCGGCGCGCTCCCCCTGGAAACGAGCCTGTACGAGCCGCCGTACGCCGAGCGGGCGGGCGCGTGCCACGAGGAGAAGCGGCGCATCGGGCAGGCTGCCGCCGCGCTGATCCGCCCGGGCGAGACCGTGATCCTGGACGCGGGCACGACGACGCACGAGGTCGCGCTGGCGCTCAAGGAACTGGGCACGCGGGGCGTAACAGTGGTGACCAACAACCTGCCCTCGGCGCTGCTGCTGATGGACACGCCCGGGGTCGAGGTGATCGTGGTCGGCGGGCAGGCGCAGCCGCGCCGCCGGGCGACGCTCGGGCCGCTCGCGGTAGAGTTCCTCAAGCCCCTGCGGGCGGACCGGGTGTTCCTGGGCGTCTCCGGCGTCGACTCCCAGGCGGGCCTGACCGCGGTGGACTTCGACGCCGTGCAGGTCAAGCGCGCGATGATCGCGCACGCCGCAGACGTGGTCGTGGTCGCCGACGCGTCGAAGGTCGGCCAGGCGGCGTTCGCGCACGTCGCCCCCCTCTCCGACTGTCGCCTCCTCCTGATCGACTCCGGCCTTTCCGGCGAGGACGCCGCGGCCCTGTGCGACGCCGGCCTGTCCGAAGTCCGCCGCGTTTGACCTTTCTCCCCGCTTTCCTCCTCCCTCGTATCCTTGCGCCCAAACTATACCCATAAGCGGTGCGACCCGGCATTCGTCCCACTTCTGGAACACCGAGACCTGCGCGACGCCCCTTGATTCCACACAAATATCTACTTTACCGGGTAGCGGCTTGACATTATCCGGGGGATAGGTATATACTCCTATGCAAACTGGCGGTATATACTACCAACCATCGACGCCTCCAATCACCCTGGGACTCCCGCAAGCGAGCAAGCAATGATGGCAGAGCTGCCCCCCACGTCCATGTTCGACGGCACTACCCGAATCGATAAGAACGACCCCCTGCCCCGTCACGTACAGGTGCAGCGCATCCTGCGCGAGATGGTCACCACGGGTCAGCTCAAGGCGGGGGACAAGATACCCGCGGAGCTGCAGCTCGCGGAAGCGCTGGGCGTTTCCAAGATGACCGTCAACAAGGCGCTCCTCGCCCTTACCGCGGACGGCCTGTTCGTGCGCGAGGTGGGACGCGGGACGTTCGTCGCGGAGTCGGACGAGCGGATCGTTCCCGGCGGCGACTTCGTGTTCGTCCCGGGCGACCGCCTGCGAATCGCGCTCTCCTTTGTCGAGGGCGCGCGCAACATCCTGGACAGCGACTACTACGGCACCATCTACCGCGGCGTCGTGGACGCGCTCGGCGCGCTCGGCCTGGAGGCGGACCTGACCCTGACGCCGACCGCGCACGACGATTACCGCACCGAAGACCGGTTCTCGCCCGCGAGCGGGCGGCTGATCATCGCCCCGCGGGCGGCCGGTATCCCCTCCATCGAGGCGCTCTGGGCGGAGGGGAAGTCGCTGATCGTCGTGGGCGCGTCGTGGCCGAGCATGGGCGTCCCCTCCGTGGACTCGGACAACATCGGCGGCTCGGTCGAGGCGATGCGGCACCTGCTGGACCTCGGGCACCGACGCATCGCCCTGGTCTACGCGGAGGAGGAGACGGCCAACACGCAGGACAGGATCGTCGGCTACCGCCGCGCGCTCAGCCTGGCGGGAGTGCCGACGCGCCCCGAGTTCGAGGTGTGCGCCGAAGCGGCGTGGCGTCTCGGCGAGGCGGCGGCGGTCCGGCTGTCCGACCTGATGTGCGGCCGGGAGCCGATCACGGCGATCTTCTCCGCGGGACACTTCCTGGCGCTAGAGGCGATGAACGTCGCGCGGACCGCCGGCCGTCGCGTGCCCGAGGAGATGTCGGTCGTCGGGTACGACGACCCGCTCTCCGCGCAGCTCGTCTACCCGCCCCTCAGCAGCGTCCGCCAGCCGCTCTACGAGATGGGGCGGCGCGCCGCCGAGCGTCTGGTGCGCCTGATGCGCGGCGAAGAGGGCCGCACCCCGGTGCGGGAGGTCCTCCCGGCCCAGTTGATCGCCCGCCGCTCCTCGGTCCCCGCGGGGGAGCCGGTCCTCATGTCCCGGCGCGCTTCCGACTGACCGCCCCCGCCCGGCATCGGGCGGGGCGGCAGGCAAAACTCCGTCTCGCTGCCTACCACCCTACTACCACAGACTTTGGAGTGTACCGAATGCCTGCACTTCCGGACCGGCGCAATCGCCGCTCACCGCTCCCCGTCTCCGCCGCGTTTACGCTCATCGAGCTTCTCGTCGTCATCGCGATCATTGCGATCCTGGCGGCCATCCTGTTCCCGGTTTTCGCGCAGGCGCGGGCGAAGGCCCGCCAGGCGACCTGCGTCTCCAACCTGAAGCAGATCGGCATCGCCGTCATGATGTACGGACAGGACTACGACGAGACCTACCCGATGAGTCAGGTCGTCGTCCCCTGTCCCTGGCCCGAGATCTGTGGCTCCGCGGCGACGACCGTCACCTACCTGTACCTAGTGCAGCCGTACACGAAGAACAACCTGTACTCCCAGTGCCCCGACGCGACCCCGGCGAGCGAGACGTCCGCGCTCGGCCGTCGCATCTTCCGGGAGGGCCGCATCGGCTACGGGCTCGCGATCCCGGTCGTCGGCAATCCGCTCACCGCCAACGGCCTCACCCTTAACGCGATGCACACGATACAGAACCCGGCGCGGCACATCCTGGCCTGCGACGCCGTGCCCGACGGCCCCAGCAGCCAGCCCGCGTTCCGCAGCGACGGCGCGTACCAGGCGCACGTGACGTCGCCGTTCGCCCTTTCGGAGTACGGCCTTTCCGGCGGCGCTCAGGCGTTTCACCAGAGGCCCGAAGGGCGGCACAACGGCAACGTCTCCGTTCTCTTCTGCGACGGGCACGTCAAGGCCACTCCGTTCGACAGGGTCTACCCGGTCAAGGAGGACGCCTGCAAGGCGGGA
>DATLHN010000029.1:0-8009 GCA_035539875.1 Armatimonadaceae bacterium | reverse complement strand
CGACAGCGACGAGAAGACGATCCTCTGGGCCTGGAAGAAGTGGCGCGACGAGTCCGGCGCGGTCATGGACGCCCTGCGCGCGGGCGTCCCCGCGCGCAAGCCCGCCTGCCCGTCCCTCGTCGTCCTCGGCGAGAAGGACACTGACATCCCGTACGCCATCGGGCTCAAACTCGCCGAATGGTCCGGCGGCGACGTCCTCCTCTACCGCGGCATGAGCCACGTCGGCCCGCTCCTGAGCACCCGCGCCGCCGAAGTCGCCCGCGCCGTCTGCCTCTGGTGCGACAGCCGGTGATCGAGTGTTCCTTTGGCAATTCGGCAATAATCGGCCGCGCCTGGTTCGACGAGCCGGTCGCCTGCGGGTATGCGGCCGATCAGGTCCGCAGGCTGACGCTGCCTGCTCGGCCTTCCCCTCCCGGCCGGAGGCGCAGGGTCGTGGCGGAGTTCCGCATCCGCACCGGCCCTCGTGCTATCTTCGGCCTGCTAGGAGCCGAGTTCGTCCCGTCGGACGCCGACACCCTGGAGGTAGAGATACTCTGCTCGGAAGACACCACCGCGCCTTTCGAGGGGAGCCTGTCCGACGGGGTAGATCGGGCATGCCTGGGACTGCCCGAAGAGTACGCGAATGCGATCGTATCGGCCATCACCACGCAACCGGGCGACGCGGCCCTGAAACTCGGAAGCGGACGGCTCCGCTTCGACTGCGCGGCGCACGGCGAGGTCGGCTCGTCGCACTTCGGGTTTTCCCGACTGACCGGAATCCTACTGGAACTGCTCGCCGTGGAGGATGCCGGGACCAGTCCCGAATCCCTATCCGCGATCTTTGAGCGCACCTTCCTCGGTCGTGCGGGTAGGTTCTGAGGTCGCCGCTTGACACGGGAGTTGCCGGGCGTGTAGAATCGGCTACTACGAAATAGCAACCGGCGAAAGGGTATCTGAGTATGCAGCACACCGCCTATCTCCTCCCGGCGCTGCTGGCGACGTCGCTGGCGCTGTCGGCGAGTACGCGGGAGCCCGCCCGCCCAGCGGCGCAGGAACCAGCGCGGACCTCGCCCGGGGCGCGGCAAGCCCCGCCGGGCGGCGGCGGCAGGTTCGGCGGTCCGATCGTGCTGAAGCCCGACGACGTGCAAGCGTTCCCGGAGCCGCCCGCGGGCATCGACGCCAACCGCTCGAACGTGCCCCACGGCAAGCTGGAGACGGTCGAGTACGACTCGAAGACCGTCGGGACGCGCCGGAAGATGCAGGTCTACACCCCGCCCGGCTACTCGCCGGACCGGAAGTACCCCGTCCTCTACCTGCTGCACGGCATCGGCGGCGACGAGACCGAGTGGCAGCGCTTCGCCTCGCCCCACCTGCTGCTAGACAACCTGATCGCCGACGGTAAGGCCGTCCCGATGATCGTCGTGATGCCGAACGGCCGCGCCCAGAAGAACGACCGCGCCGAGGGCAACGTCTTCGCCGCCGCGCCCGCCTTCGCGGCGTTCGAGCAGGACCTCCTGAAAGACGTCATCCCGGCCGTCGAGGCGCGCTACTCGGTGCAGAAGGACCGGGAGCACCGCGCGCTCGCGGGCCTCTCGATGGGCGGCGGCCAGTCCCTCAACTTCGGGCTCCGGCACCTCGACACGTTCGCCTGGGTCGGCGGGTTCTCGTCCGCGCCGAACACGAAGCCCCCGGCGGAGCTGGTACCCGACCCCGCGGCGGCGCGCGCGAAGCTGCGCCTCCTCTGGCTCTCCTGCGGCAACAAGGACGGCCTGATCCGCATTAGCCAGGGGGTACACGCCTATCTGAAGGAGAAAGGCGTCCCGCACGTCTGGAACGTGGACGGGCACGCGCACGACGCGACCCACTGGAAGAACAATTTGTACTACTTCGCGCAGAGTGTCTTCAACCCGGAGAAGGCGCGTGCCGCCGTGGCCGCGGTGGCCGCCGGTGCGGCCGCCGCCCCCGTGCCGCAGGCCGCCCCGGCAACGCCCGCGGCCCCGGCAGCGCTGACCATCGACGCGGCGCGGCCGGTGGGGAAAGTCAGCCCGCTCCACTACGGCCTGATGACCGAGGAGATCAACTTCAGCTACGACGGCGGCCTCTACGCCGAGCTGATCCGCAACCGCGCGTTCCTCGACCACGCGGAGGAGCCGCGCCAGTGGTCCGCGGTCGGCGGTGCCGCCGTCGCCCTCGACAAAAGCCAGCCGCTGAACGACGCCCTGACCGTCAGCCTCCGTGTGGAGGCCGCCACTCCCGGCGCGGGCGTCGCGAACGCCGGGTACTGGGGCATTCCCGTAAAGCCGGACACCCCTTACAAGGCGTCGTTCTACGCGAAGGCCGCGCCGGGATTCACCGGACCGCTTACGCTGTCAATCCAGAGCAATGACGGCGCGACCGTCTACGCGAAGGCGTCCGTGCCCCGCCTCACCGGCGAGTGGAAGCAGTACGCGGTGACCCTGCGGACGGGGAAGGGCGTCGCGCCCACGTCGGAGGCGCGCTTCGCCCTGACGGCGGACCGCCCGGGAACGGTTTGGCTCGGCCTCGTCTCGCTTTTCCCGCCGACGTGGAAGGACCGGCCCAACGGGTTCCGGCCCGACCTCATGAAGATGCTGATCGACATGAAGCCCGCGTTCCTGCGCTTTCCCGGCGGCAACTACCTGGAGGGCGGCAGCATCCCCAACCGCTTCGACTGGAAGAAGACCCTCGGCCCGCTCTCGGAGCGCCCCGGCCACCCCGGCCCGTGGGGCTACCGCTCGACCGACGGCATGGGGCTGCTGGAGTTCCTGCTCTGGTGCGAGGACATGGGCGCGGAGCCGCTCCTCGGGGTCTACGCGGGCTACTCGCTCAACGGCGACTTCGTCAAGCCCGGCCCGGACCTCGAGCCCTACGTCCAGGACGCCCTTGACGAGATCGAGTACGTGATCGGCCCGGTGACAAGCAAGTGGGGGGCGCGACGGGCGAAGGACGGGCACCCGAAGCCGTTCCCGCTGCGCTACGTCGAGGTCGGGAACGAGGACTTCTTCGACAAGTCCGGCAGCTACGACGGACGGTTCGCGCAGTTCTACGACGCCATCAAGGCGAAATACCCGCAGCTCAAAGTCGTCTCCAGCGTCGGCTTCGAGCAGCCCGCGGAGCGGCGGGTCAAGAGCCGCAAGCCGGACGTGGTGGACGAGCACTATTACCGCTCCGCCGACGAGTTCCTGCGCATGGCCCCGGGGCACTACGAGCGGTACGAACGCCGCGCCGGCGGCCCGGAGATCTTCGTCGGCGAATGGGGCGCGCACGAGGAGATCGTCCCGTGGGACCCCCGCTCGCGCGCCCTGCCCCCCACCCCGAGCCTGAAAGCCGCGCTCGGCGACGCCGCGTTCATGACGGCGATGGAGCGCAATTCGGACCTGGTCACGATGCAGTGCTACGCGCCGCTGCTGGTGAACGTCAACCCGGGCGGGCGGCAGTGGCGGCCCAACCTGATCGGCTACGACGCGCTGCGCGTCTACGGCTCCCCGAGCTATCACGCCTTCCGCGTCTTCAGCAACAACCGGGGAGACACCATACTCAAGGCCACGATGACCGGCGCGCCGCTGCACACCTCGGTGACGCGCGACGCGAAGTCTGGCGCGATCTTCGTCAAGCACGTCAACCCGCAGCCGACGCCGCAGCCCGTGCGCATCGAACTGGCGGGCGTTCGCTCGCTCGCGCCGACCGCGACCGAGACGGTGATCGCGGGGGCGGACCCGAAGGAGACGAACGCCATCGACGCGCCGACGCGGGTCGTGCCCGTCACCCGGCAGGTGCGGGGCGTCGCCGCGCCGTCGTTCACCCACACGTTCCCGCCGTACTCGATCACCGTGCTGCGACTGGACGCCCGTTAGCCCCGTGAACGCGCCGAAGACCCGCCGCCGCGTCGCCTGCGCCGCCGGACTGCTGCTCTGCGCCATGACGACCAATAACTCTGCCGCCGCCGCACCGCCTCGTACGTGGACGGCGGACAACGGGAACGGGACGTACACGAACCCGCTGTTCTACGACGAGTTCTCCGACCCGGACCTGATCCGGGTCGGGGACGACTACTACCTGACCGGCACGACCATGCACGCCATGCCCGGCCTGCCCGTGCTCCACTCGAAGGACCTGGTAAACTGGCGGTTCCTGTCCTACGCCTGCGAGCGGCTGGACCTCGGCCCCGAATACCGCCTCGAAGGAGGCCGGGATATCTACGGCCAGGGGTTCTGGGCGCCCTGCCTGCGCTACCACAACGGGACGTTTTACATCTTCTCGAACGTCAACCGGCAGACCACCCAGGTGTTCCGCGCCACGAACCCCGCCGGGCCGTGGACGCACACGAAGATGGACGTCGGTCTGCACGACCTCTCCGTCCTGTTCGACGACGGCAAGATATACGCCGTCTGGGGCTACCGCGACCTGAAGCTGGCACGGCTCAAGGACGACCTGAGCGGCATCGTCCCCGGCACGGAGAAGCATCTCTTCCCCCGCGACAGCCTGATGGGCGAGGGCGTCCACTTCTACAAGATCGACGGCAAGTACTACCTGACGTCCGCCTGGTACGACGGCAAGATGCGCATGGCCTGCGCCCGCGCCGACCGGCCCGAGGGCCCGTGGGAGGTCAACCCCGCGATCAGCATGGGCGAGGACTTCGGCCTCGGCGGGACGAACTCCCTCGTCTCCGACCGGTTCCGCCCTCCCTTTAAGGTCAACCCGCCCGCGCCCGGGAGCGCGGGGCGGCGCGCGCTGCACCAGGGCGGGGTCGTCTCGACCCCGAAGGGCGAGACCTGGGGATTCTCCATGATCGACTACAACGCCGTGGGAAGGGTCACTTGCCTCGCGCCGGTCACCTGGAAGGACGGCTGGCCCTACTTCGGCCTCCCCGGCAACCTCGGGCGCGCCCCCCGCGTCTGGGTCAAGCCGGACACGGGACACGAATCGCCCTCGCCGGTCGCACCCTACGAGCGCGCCGACGACTTCTCCGGCCCCGGCCTGAACCCCGTCTGGCAGTGGAACCACGCGCCGGAGAATACGAAGTGGTCCCTTACCGAGCGGACCGGCCATCTGCGGCTGCACGCGCTGCCCGCGCCGGACTTCTGGACCGCGCGCAACACGCTCACGCAGCGCGCCATCGGCCCGGAGTCCACGGCAACCACGGTTCTCGACGCGGGCGGGATGAAGCCCGGCGACGTGGCCGGGCTCGCGCTGCTGAACCTGCCCTACGCCTGGATCGGAGTCCGGCGCGGCGCGGAGGGCGGGCTCATTCTAGAGCGGTACGACCAGACGACCGGCGAGACGGCGTCCGCGCCGCTGAAAACAGACCGGGTCTGGCTGCGCGCCCGGTGCGACTTCCGGACGGAGACGGCAACGTTCCACTACAGCACGGACGGGACCGCCTACTCCCCGCTCGGCGGCGAGTTCGCGATGGTCTTCCAGCTTAAGACGTTCCAGGGGGTGCGCTACGCGCTCTTCAACTACCACGCGGGCGAGGGCGAGGGCGGGCATGCCGACTTCGACGGCTTCATGGTGGACGAGCCGCGCCCGCGCGGCCTGACGCGGCCCATCCCGCTGGGCCAGACCATCACCCTCGCGAGCGTCGCGCCCGGCGGGGCCGTGCTCGCCGCCGCGCGGCACGAAATCATCGCCGTCGCCCCGGACGACCGGCGGGTCACCCCCGAGGCGACCGGCTTCACGGTCGTGGACCGGGGGCGCGGGCGGGTCGCGCTCCGGTGCGGCGACGCGTACGTCTCGGTTCTCGCGTCCGGCAGCGCCGGGCAGGTCTTGATGGCGAAGGGCGAGCCGACCGAGCGCGAAACGTTCCAGTGGGTCGAGACCCCGTTCGGTGACCTCGCCCTGCTCTCGCTCGCGTCGCACCGCTACCTGCGGATCGACCCGCGGGGGAACGTCCTCTCCGCCGACAGCCCCGGCCCGCCGCCCCCGGGCCGCGACGACGGCACCCTCCTCGCCTGGAAGCCGACACAGGCCACACCCTGAGCAACTACCCTTGCCCTTCCGGCCCATCACCGGCAGAACTCTTCGGCACAGGATAGCATCGCTCATTATGGGGGTCGATATTTACATCTACGCCGAGCGGCGTCTGCCAGACGGCTCATGGTCACTAATGAGCGGTATGACGCTTAATCCTGGTTATTACTTCGCTCGTGACGAGTTCCTTTCGGATGAAGATTTCGATGAAGGCGCTGCACCATGGCCCCCTCTTGTTCCCGCCGAGCCGTTCGATTTAGGACGCAACTATCCATTGTTTGCGATCCTGGCAAATGTTCTGAATAGGCATCATACAGCGGGTGGCGCAAACTTTGAGTACATTTCTCTGCCGCGTGGATTACCGGAAAATCTTTCGCCGGAACTTCGTCAATTCGTGGACCTGTGGGAAGACAGTTTCCGCTCCCCGTCGTGGCTCCTTTTAGAGGAACTTCTAAACTTCCCCTGGCAGGAAAAGGTCATAGTACGGGAAGGCATGGTCGATCCCCACGTTGCCCATTTATTTGGCTACAGACGTACCTACTTCCCTTGGCCGCGTTGGCAGCCTCCCAGAACACCGCGAGTAGGCTTTCCGTGGGCGGAATGGCCTGAGGACATTCAAATCAGTTACTCGGCGATTCGAGTTGAGGGGGTGACGGTTCGGTGGCTGGAAACATATAACGAGGCTGCTGGTGACTTTCTTGAAGTGTTGGAACCGTTACGGGCCTCAGGTGATCCAGGAAATATCCGATTGGTCTTTTGGTTCGACTAACGACGATTTCGTGAATCGCTAAACCGCCACTTCCGGCAAGTATTGCTTGCCCCGTCCAAGGTGACCTTAAAGCGTACTGCTGCATCTGCTAATAGCCGCGGGTTCCGCCGCCTGCTCGCACCAGCACAGGATTCAGATCGTGCACATCGCGTCCCTATTCGGTTCATCGCCCCTCGTCTGGGACGACCCGCTCCAGCCAGTCGCGGAACGAGGCGGCGAGAGGCGTCACCGCTGGAACGTCATGAGCGTAATACAGGACCGGGTATTCCTCGTCGCCGTTCAGTCCCGCGCGGACGTCGAAGAGCACCTGACCGCCATCGTCCTCCATCCAGAAATCCGCGAAGCAGAGCATACCCGCGCCGGGCAACGGCTCAGGGCGGAAGAAGAGGCCCGTGTCATACATCGAGACCTCGCCGCCCATCAGCAGAATCCCGCGTGCGATGCCGAGGAACTCTCGATAGGACGTCGGCAGGGGAACGCCGACTTCCGCCTCCAGAGTGTCGATCTCCTCCACACTGACCGGGGGCAGCAATTTGTCGCCCGGCAACCCGAGACGGACAAATACCGGACGTCGGTCCGCGAGAAAGCATGCGAACCGCGGGAATTGCTTTTCGAGAGCAGTAATTTGGGAGTGGCGCATGGTCCCCTTATAACTGCCCGTCCAGCGGGCCTGCGGGGACGGGAGCGGCGCGGACGGCATCCAGTAGTCTGCCGCGCGCTTTACTCTTCGCGGTTCACGCGTGAGGTCTTTGCCGCCCGGTCGAAGTCGGCGGCGGTCAGGATCAGGGGCGCGCCGGCGCGGACGCGGCGGACGACGGCGTCCCCGCCCCGGGCCAGGCGCAGGCTTACCTCCGCGCCGTCCGCCGACGGGTCGGAGGCGACGGTCGCGCGCTCCAGTTTGCCGCCGCGCCAGGAGACGGAGACGGTGTGGCCGCCGCGCGCCCGCAGGCCGGTCACGCTGCCGGTCGGCCACGCCTGCGCGGGCAGCGCGGGCAGCAGGTGGATTTCGCCGTTGTGGCTCTGGAGCAGCATCTCGGCGATGCCGCTCGCGCCGCCGAAGTTGCCGTCGATCTGGAACGGCGGGTGCGCGTCGAACAGGTTCGGGTAGGTGCGCGACGGGTCGAGGAGGAGTTTGATGATCCGGTGCGTCCGCTCGCCGTCGCCGAGCCGCGCCCAGCAGTTGATCCTCCAGGCGATGGCCCACCCGGTCGTCACGTCGCCCCGGGCGTTCAGGCTCACGCGGGCGGCGTCGGCCAGCGCCGGGGTCGTGCGC
>DATLHN010000028.1:0-16724 GCA_035539875.1 Armatimonadaceae bacterium | reverse complement strand
CCGCCGCCGTAACCGCCGCCACCGCCGCCGCCGTAGCCGCCACCGCCGCCGCCAAACCCGCGGTCCTCGCGGGGCTTGGCCTCGTTGACGGTCAGGGTGCGGCCGCCCAGCGAGTAGCCGTTGTACTGTGCGATGGCCTGGTTGGCCTCCTCGACGTTCGGCATCTCGACGAAGCCGAAGCCTCGCGACTGGCCCGAGAACTTGTCTTCCATGACGTTAGCGTCGCTGACCTCACCGGCCTGCTCGAAGAGCTCGCGAAGCTGATCCGAATTAGTGCTATAGGGGAGACCGCCTACGTAGATGCGCATCTCTTCTCTCCCTGCTCCCTCTACCCGAATTTTGTGCGACTCACCGAAAGAACAGGAGAGCAGAGTCATACACGGACGATTCCGGGTGTGGACGCGGCATCACCGCTCACCGCGCTCCAGCAGCACTGTCAACCTACTCTGTTCGTGCGGAGGGAGGGAGCCTCCGCGTAAAACGCACGGATAGATTATACCCAAAGGGTTTGCGATACGTCTACACACACATTTGCAGTACGTATTCTCCTGACGAGGAGCGGTCACGCCGGGGATAGCCGCCGATGCGCGGCCCGGTACCGCTTCAGGCGCTTTACGTCCTCGTCAGACACCTCCGCGAGGCGGACGACGTCCATGTTGTCCTCCAGGTCCAGCAGTTTCACCCGGCGCGCGAGGTCTCCCGCCTCCCCATCCGCGTCCGCGATCCGCTCGACGAACGCCTCGTAGCTTTCCCCTTCTCGGCGGGTCATCAGGTCCACGGCCCCGACGACCGGCGCGGGAAAACCCTCGGCGCGCAGGCGCTCCAGCGTCCACCGCTCGCCCGGCGGCCGGTCGTCGTCCTCGACCACGTCGTGGAGCATGGCGAGGATCTGGGCGTCCAGTCCCAGGGTTCGGGCGCGGACCGCCATGCGCATCGGATGCGCGATGTACGGCGCGCCCGACTTGTCCTCCTGCTCCGCGTGGACCTGCGCCGCGATCTCCACCGCGCGGGCCAGCAGCCGATTCCCGTTCATCCGGTCTCCTCCCGTGGACTCACTTACCCACCAGCCGTTGCTTCAGGAACCTCAACACCGCCCGCTCCTCGGGGCGCAGGTCCTCGCTCGTCGGGACGGCGTCCGCCGCCTGCGGGAAGCGCGGCAGCGGCAGCGAGCCCTCCTCGTACGCGGCAAAGACTTCCGGGTGGATGTAGTAGCGGCGGCAGACCGCGCGCGTGTTTCCGAGGCGCTCCGTCACCCGGTCGATCGCCGCGAGGACGTTCCCCTTGCGCGCCCCGGCGTCGGAGCCGCCGGGGCCGCACTCCTGAAGCGCGCAGACGGCCAGCACCGTGCCGCCCCACGTCCGGAAGTCCTTCGCGCTGAACTCGTCGCCCGTCGCCTCGCGCAGGTAACGGTTCACGTCCTCCGAATCGATAGCCCGGAACTCACCGTCCTCGTCGCGGTACTGGAACAACGCCTGTCCGGGAAGTTCCTGGCAGTGCCGCAGGAGTCGGGCGAGTCGCCGGTCGCGGACGCCGACCTCGTGGTCCTTGCCGCTCTTTCCGCGGAAGCGGAAGGCGAGTTTCTCCCCCGCCACCTCGACGTGGTCCGAGCGCAGCGTGGTGAGACCGAAGGAGCCGTTCTGACGGGCGTACTCCTCGTTGCCCACGCGGATCAGCGTCGCGTCGAGCAGGCGGACGACCGCGGCTAGGACGCGCTCGCGCCGAAGGCCCGGCATCGCGAGGTCCGCCTCGACCCTGCGCCGGAGCCGGGGAAGCGCGCGCGCGAAGGCCAGCATGCGCCCGAACTTCGTCTCGTCGCGCACGGCGCGCCACTCCGGATGGTAGCGGTACTGCTTGCGCCCCCGCGCGTCACGTCCGGTGGCCTGGATGTGTCCCTTCGGGTTCGGGCAGATCCAGACGCCGGTCCACGCGGGTGGGATGCCGAGCGACTGTATCCGCTGCTTCTCCGCCGGGTCGCGCAGCGGCGTGCCGTCCGGCAGGCGGTAGGCGAAGTTGCGCCCGACGCGCTTGCGGGTGATCCCGGGTGCGGCATCGGTGACGTACCGGAGGCGCGCGGCGCGCGCTGCCTCTCGCGCCTCCAGGACGACCGCGGCGGCAGGCGGGGCGGACCGCGCCAGCCGCTTTTGCTTCGCGTCCGCTGCCGCCGCCGCCACAGGCTCTAAAGTTGGGCCGTTCATTAATTCGGATGTACGCGCATTGTCCGCCCCGCCAAACCCGCCGTCACGCCTGCGCTTCGGCGTGGAGCTCTCCCCACCGGTCGCGCCAGCGGAAGACCGTCTCCACGAACTCGGCGTGGCTCCACGTCAGCGGCGCGACGGTGATGTTTTCGCCGCTGTAGGGGTCTACCTGCTCCGGAAGGACGCCGCTCGGGAGCGCGTAGAGGACGGTCCTCTCCAGGAGGTCGCGTGGCTCGTCCAAATCGGCCTCCGTCGTTGCCGCCGCGATGAGCCACTGGGCGCGCCAGAGGGTGCAGATCACCCACGGGTTCCCGGGCACGTTCGCCAGGTCGTCACTGACCCGCCCGTAATAGTCCCCCTCGTAGCGCGCCATGCCGCCGATGGGGGTTCGCACCCAGAGGCGGTCATTCACCTGGCCCATAGTGCTCCGCACCCGGGGGTCGTCCGCGGGAAACGTGCCGAACTGGTGGAGGGCGTGAAGAGACGAGTCGAGGGTGAGGTCCAGCCAGGTGGTGCCGTCCGGGTCCTCCACGCGCCGCCGCGCGTAGCGCTGGTGCTCCTCCGACCAGAGGTGCGTCTTCATAGCGGCAAGGAAGGAGTCCGCGCCCGCGGCGTAGGACGCCTGCCCCGGCGCGTCGCCGAAAAGCCGCGCGAAGTTCGCCGCGGCGCGCAGGGCGGCTATCACCGCGCAGAGCGTGTAGGTGTGGACGCCGCGCCGCTCCTCCCAGAGGTCCCAGGAGGGGTGCGGCAGCCCGGTCCTCTCGTCGC
The DNA here is from genome assembly GCA_035539875.1 of Armatimonadaceae bacterium. Taxonomy (GTDB): domain Bacteria; phylum Armatimonadota; class Armatimonadia; order Armatimonadales; family Armatimonadaceae; genus CALEKU01. Next base: position 13,761 of record DATLHN010000028.1, on the reverse strand, counting down.
GGTAGGCGAGCAGAAAATCGGCGCAGGGACTCGCGAACGTGCGCCACATCTCCTCGATGAACTCGAACTCCCCGTGCCGCTCGTGATGGTGCCAGAGCGCCCAGATCGGAAGCGCGGTCTCGTCCTCCTGGAGCGGCAGCTCCGGCGTGCCGTCCGGGGCCAGGAACGCGTGCCACGAAGAGCCGACCGACCCGTCCGGCGCGTACTTGTGCATCAGCGCGGCCCGCCCCTTCGGCAGCGCCCGGCGACAGAACTCGAAGAACCGGTGCGACAGTTCGCCGTAGCCCGCCCGGTCGAGCGCGTGGGTGACCAGCGCCCCGTCGCGGGGCCACATGTACGAGTAGTGCGCCCGGTTGGTCTTCATAATGTCGGTGTCGTTCGCGGCCAGGATCGCCCCGCCGTTGTCGATCTGCGTCCGCATGATGAGGAGCGAGCGGCGGAAGAGCTGCCGCACGCGCGGCGGCAGCGGGTCCAGGAACCCCTGGCGGTCCAGCCGCGAGCGCGGGTCCGCGCCGAGCGACCAGGCGTGCCAATGGCGGTCGGTGCCCTCGATCGCGGCGTCGCAGCCCTCCGAAAGGAGCGCCCGCTGCGACTCCAGTACGTCGTCGCGGGTCGGCGCGAGGCAGAGGTACAGGTGGAACGTCGCCGCGCCGAGCGCGGGCAGCGTGCCGCCGACCGAGAGCGCCGAATCGACGGACCCCTGCGCGATGGGGTTTCCGGAAAGCTCCCCGTCCTCGCAGTCGCGCCAGGTGCCCTCCATGCCCTCCAGCCCCTTCATCCCGCAGGCGAAGCCGGACAGCCCCTCGCCGTTCGGGTTCCGCGCGCCGAAGAGCAGATAATTGCTCCATTTGTAGTGAATAATCGCCTGCGCGAAAGCGTCGTAGTACGCCGTATCGCCGATGTCGGTCTCGCCGATGACCGTGTCGGCCGACCAGAAGAGGCGCGCGGGTCGGTCGACCGCGTGGCGATTCCTCACCGCGACCCGCCGTACGAACCGGTCGGCACGGTGGTCCACGACGTCGTTTATCTCCAGTTCCACGCCCAGTCCGTCGTGGACGAGACGACACTCGGAGACGAGCGACTGCGGGCGGTAGCGGATGTCCCGGCCCCACGAGCCGCCGATCCAGGCGAACTCCCCTCCCACCCAGACGCCGAAGCGCACGTGCCTCCCGGAGAGGTGGTTGAAGAGCCCGACGTGCGGCCAGTAAAGGTCACGCAGGGACAGGTTGCGGTCCAGGCAGACCAGGAGCCGCCCGTTTCCGAGGACGATGTCACGGGGCATGGCAGTCGGCGCTTCCCATTCCCGACGAATGTAACCCGCCGCGCCACGCGCCGTCAAGTCGAAGAAAAACCGGCGGGCCGGGAACGTTCGTTCACGGCCCGCCGGTTACAACCAATTTTAACAAGATCGGGGCGACAGGATTCGAACCTGCGACCTTCTGAACCCCATTCAGACACGCTACCAAGCTGCGCCACGCCCCGAAATCGGCGCATTCGTTGTACCGCACCGCCCGCCCGTTGTCAACCCGAATGTAAATCCTCCGGGCGCCGGAACTTGCCCGCTCGGTTCTGTGTCGTTATGCTTGGCGCGGAATCGGCCCGGGTAAAGGGTGTATACTGAGTTGACCTTCCGGCCCGCGCCCGCGTGCGCCCGGCTGCCTGCTGCGCTGCTGCCAAACTCCGCGGAAACACGATGAACGAAACGCCCACGCTCGATCCGTCCGCTGCGGCGGTCCTCCAGGAACTGAAGACACGCTTTCCCGACACGCCCTTTCTGGCGCTCGGGCAGACCGCCCTCTGGGACGAACCGACCAAGGCGGCCTTCCGTCGCGCGCTGGACCGCTTCTGGCCGGATGCCCGCCTGATCGCCGCCGCGCACGACACGGATTACTTCGCCAAACTCCCGAACCACCCGGCGATGCACCACGGGGCAAAGTACGCCCTGGTCCAGCACGACGACGCGGGCACGCGGGGCCTGTGGTCGGCGGCGGGCGAGATGAGTCGGCTGTTCGGCAGCGAGGACGTCCCCAGCCGCCACCTCCTCGAGGGCAGGGGGGGCGTCTCCCTGCACCGCGCGCTGTACGGCACCGAGGACCCGGAATCCCTCCTGTCCGAGCTTACGGCGGCGTGGGGCTGGACCGGAATCCTCCACACCGAGCGGGAGCGCAAGATCGCCCGGGAGGTGCCGCTCAAGGACATACTGCCGACGCTCCTGGAGCAGATAGACTGGGCGACGCAGGGAAGCACGGAGTGTATGACGGGCGAGCGCCGCGGCACACTCGCGCGGGAGGTCACCCGGACACTGCGCGGCTGGGTCGAGGCGTTCGCCCGCAGCAACCCGGAGGCAAACCTCTCCGACCTCTACCGCGACCTCTTCCCCCGCCTCTACGCCCTGCTCCTCGGCGCTCCCGCCGCGAACCTGTCTACCTCGTCCACTCTGCGCCTGTTGCGCTTCAACCGCGAGACGGCCTCCCTGCCCCGGTTCTCCTTCGTGGACCTGTTCCTGAACCCGATCACGCGCGGCAAGGCGATCGACGCGTACAATCTCGCCGTCTCCGGGACGGAGGTATACACGCTCGACCGCTTCGGCGCGGGCGCGATCCCCTTCGACCTCGTCATCCCCGGGAAGGGGCGCGGGACGCTGCGCATCCTCGGAGACGGCACCGTTCGCGTCGACACGCCCGTTCCCGTAACCCTGTGCGACGCGCGCTGCAACCTCTCGGGCATCGGCGGTCTGGCGGAACTGGTGGAGCGGGAGCTGGGGCCGGACGTCGCACTGGTCGGCAAGGCGGTGACCCTGATCCCGATGGTGGCGGCGGAATTCACCCTGGTCTTCCACGAGGGCGCATCCCCGTACACCGTCCGGACCCGCGAGGTGGTCGAGCGGCTGGCGCAGGCGCGCGTGCCCCTGCCGACGCTCCGGCCTATCGTCCGCGTCCGCTACTCGACCTGGGACGCCCTCTCGGCCGTGAAATCCGAGGGCGAGGGCGACGAGATGCGGCTGCCGGAGTTCCTCGCACAGGCGTTCGGACGCGAGACCATCACCTTTCACCACTTTTCCGTCTGCTGGCGGCACGCCCTCGACTGCGCCGAGAAGCAACTGGCCGAGCTGACCGAGCTGCGCGCGCCGCGCGACCTGCTCGCCTTCCTCGCCCGGGAGGCGGGGAACGGCTGGGAGGAGCGCTCCCGCCAGTACGAGGCGGCCCGCCTGCGCCTGCTCTCGGTCTGGAACCGCGCGGAGGCGATCCAGGGGCGCATCTATACGCTCTACGACCAGATCCGGCGCGTCCGCGCGGAGACGGTGCAGTTGGAGAAGGAAAAGGGCGACGACTTCCGCGCGCGGGTGTGGCCGATCCGCGACGCCATGCTGACGGCGGCGGACCCGGAGCGGCAGGCGGCTCTCAAGGCCCAGTTCGACACGCTCCAGGCGGAGCGCGCTGCCCGCTACGACGCCGACATCGAGGGACGCCGCTCCCAGGTGCGGTTCGCCCTGGCGACCATCCGCGAACTGAAAGCGCAGCGCCTCGCCCTGGAGCGAGGGGACGAGGCGACCGCGGCACGCGAGACGCTCCGGCAGATTGAGGCGGAGGCGGAGCGGGCGAAAGCGCGGCGCGCGCGGAACGCGCTCCAGGCTCTTTACGGCCTTCCGCACACGAACTACCGACCGTCCGCGTGGTGGTTCCCGCTCGTGGACTCCTCCGGGGAGTGGTTCGACCGGCTCACCGGCACCGCGGAATACTATCTCGAGCGACTGAACCCGAACGAGCCGGCGGAGGCGTAGGCAGGCGTTGGCATCGTCGGGCGACGTCCCGTTCACGAAGATGCAGGCGGTCGGCAACGACTTCGTCGTCGTGGAAGCCGGGCACTGGCCCGCGGGATCGGATTGGTCCCGACAGGCCGTCCGCCTTAGCGACCGCAAGTTCGGCGTCGGCGGCGACGGCCTGCTCGTCGTCGCCCCGTCGGAGGTCGCCGACGTTCGCATGCGCATGTTCAATCCGGACGGCACCGAGGACATGTGCGGCAACGGCCTGCGCTGCGTCATCCGGCTCGGGTTCGACCGGGGTCTCGTGGGCGCGACCGGCACCGTCGAGACGCTGAGCGGCATCCGCGCGTTCACCGTCCTTCCCGACGGCTCCATCACGACCGAGATGGGCGTCCCCTCGTTCCTCGCCGACGACATCCCCTTCCGCCGGGACGGCACTGCGACAGACCTGCGCGACTACCAGACCGAATTGCCGCCGCCGGACGGCGCGGCCGCGCTGCTGCCGCCCCTGGCGCTCTCCGGGGTCGTCAACACGGGTTCCACGCACACCGTCGCGTTCGTCGACGACCTGCCGGACGACGACGCCTTCTGCCTCTGGTCTCCCTACGTCGAGCACCACCCGTGGTTCCCGGAGCGCACGTCGTTGATGTGGGCGAAGGTCGACGCTCCGGACGCGCTGCGGCTGCGCATCTGGGAGCGTGGAGCGGGCGAAACACTCGGTTGCGGGACCGGGGCCGCCGCGGCGGCGGTCGTCGCGCGGCTGCGCGGCAAGGTCTCCCCCGACGGCCCGGTCACCGTCCGCTCGAAGGGCGGCGAGTTGCGGGTCGATTGGGCGGGCGGCGACGACTCGCCCGTTTACCTCACCGGACGCGCGGAGCACGTCTTCGCGGGCGAGATCGATGCCGAAGGTTGAGTTGCAGGGCGCGCCCGAGCCGTTCGCGCTGCTGAACCGCATCCCCATCGTCGAGTGCGGCGAGCCGCTGGTGGACCTGCGCGACGCCTGCCCGACCGTGCTGCTGCGCCCCGGCTGCCTCCCCTACCTGCGGCGCACCGCCGCCGCGATGCTGAACCGCGCACAGCAGAGTCTCCCGGACGGCTACCGGTTCACCGTCTCGACCGCGCTGCGGACGCTCGAGATGCAGTCGACCATGTACTGGGAGAACTACGAGAAGCTGCGGCGCGAAAAGCCCCACCTGCCGACCTCCGCGCTGCGGCGCATCACCAACAAGTACTACGCCGCGCCCGACGCCAAAGCCCCGCCCGGTCACACGACCGGCGGCGCGGTCGATGTCGGAATCGTCGGCCCCGACTTCGTCGCCCTGGACATGATCGCGCCGACGAGCGGCTGGGAGGCGGCGTACACCTGGTCGGACCTTATCGGCCCGGAGGCGAGGCGGAATCGCGACATGCTGACCGGAGCGCTCCTGCTCGCCGGCTTCTCAAACTGCCGGGACGAGTGGTGGCACTGGTCCTACGGCGACAACGCCTGGGCGGTGCGTACCGGGTGCGCCGTCGCGGTCTACGGCCTGATCGAGCCGCCCGCCGGACATACCTTCGCGGGACCCCGGCGCGAGTCGGCGGCAGCGGGGAACCCGGTACGCCCGGGATACCACCGCGGCGGCCTCGGCGCGCGACGCCGCTCGTGACCGGGCGGAAAAGGTTAGACCGCGTACGCCGTGTCGTGCTACAATAGAGCCAATATGGCCGCTACCAAACCCCTCCTCGCCGCCCTCGCCGCGGCCGTTTTCTTCGTCCCGTTCGCGGCGTCGCGCGCGGCCGAGGCTGCGCCCGCCGCCGCGCCGCCCGCCGCGACCGTGCTCCAGGTGGACGGCATCACGAACCAGGTCACCGACAAGCTGTGGGAGCGGACCGACCACTACTGGCACGACGGGGACTACAACCGCATCGTCTCGCTCCTGCGCGTGGTGGTCGAAGCGGACCCGACGTTCGACGAGGCGTACAGCGTCGGCGCGTGGCTGCTCTGGAGCATGGGCGACAAGGCCGCCGCCGACCGCTTCCTGGATCACGGCGTCAAGAACGGCAAGAACAAGTGGGTCGCCCACTACAACTTCGGCGAGCTGCTTTTCGTGCGCCGCCAGTTCCAGGACGCCATACCGCACCTGAACGCGTCCATCCAGTTCTACGGGGCGCCCGCCGCCGCCTGGAAGATGCTCGCGCACAGCTACGAGAAGGCCGGCAACCTGACCAAGAGCGTGGAGCTATGGCGCACGGTCGTCAAGAAGTTCCCCGCGGACGCCGCGGCCCCGCGCAACCTCGCGCGCGTAGAGAAGCTGCTCGAGAGCCGTGGATAACCCCGGGACGCCGCACGACGACACGGACGTTACGAAAGCCCCGCCGCCGTCGGCGCGGGGCCTTTCCGTTCCGGCAACCCTCTGGATCTGGCTGGCCGTTCTCGTCCTCTCGTACGGCGCGCCCTACCTCGGCGGGCCGAAGCGGGTCGCGGAAGAGGTCGTCAAAGAGTCGGGCCTGACCACGAAGACGTTCCAGACGCTGCTCCAGGCGGAGCTGACCAGCCGGTTCTATCTCCTCTACCAGACTGGCGCGGTCCGCGGCGCGCTGGCATCCAGCGTGCGGACGCGCCCGGGCGCAGCGCCGGCAGCGGACCCGGCCGCGCCGTTCGCCCAGCAGGCCGAGACTGCCTATCGCAAGGTGGCGACCGAGGGTAAGGGACCCAACGCCGCCCGCAAGCTCCTGATCCTGAACGGCATGCAGAAGAAGCCGTTCGACGACGACTTCGTGGCGAAGACCCTGGTCCCGAACCTCCGGAACGCGGGAATCGCGGACGGGGAGGTCCGGGCGGAAGCCGATCTGTGGCGCGCCCTCTACGCGAAGCAGGAACCTCCCCCCAGGGACGTCGCCACTGCGGCGGCGCGGCTTCAGGCGATGCGCCTGAGTCTGTACGAGGACGTCGCCCTGCGGGACCTGTATGCCCGGGTCGGTCAGGCCGAAAACGCCGCGGAGGCGGAACGGAGGTTCGACCGCAGGGCGATTTCACAGGGGCTGCGCCTCGGTGCCTCCCTTCTCTTCCAGTTCGCCATCGGATTGACCGGGCTGGTGGCGCTCGTCTTCTTCCTCGTCGCGTGGCGCACCGGCAAGTGGCACCTCGTCGCGCGCGTACCTACCCTGCCACAGAGCCTGACCTGGGGCGACCTTCTCGACACCTTCGTCTTTTACCTGGCGATCTCGCGCGGCGTCGGTCTCGCGCTCTCGCTCGCCGACCCGCAGGACCGCCTCCCAATCGTCCCCGTGATCGCCCTGTCCCAGGCGGGCACGGGTCTGCTCGCCATCGGGTACGGCGCGTGGCGCGCGCGGCGGCGCGGTGCGACCCTCGCGGGCATCGGCGTGCGCACCAACGGTCTCTTCGGGGACGTCCTGTACGGCGTCGCCGGGTACGGCGCGGCCCTGCCCGTCCTGCTCGTCCTGTCGCAAATAAACCAGTACCTGTTCCGGAATAACACGTCGGCGACCCCCAACCCGGTCCTCCCCCTGCTCGCCGGGGAGCAGGACGCGACGCTGCGATTCGTGATCTTCCTCCTGGTCGCGGTGGGCGCACCGCTATTTGAGGAGTTCTTCTTCCGCGGGGTGCTCTTCTCGGCGCTGCGGACGCGGTTCGCCTGGGTCGGTTCCGCGGTTATATCCGGCGCGCTCTTCGCCGTCATGCACCCGCCCTCGGACTGGCTGCCGATCTTCGGCCTCGGCTTCGTGCTCGCGACTTTGCGCGAGATGCGCCAGAGCATCGTGCCCGGGATCGTGGCCCACTTCCTCCAGAATTTCATGGCGTATTTTCTGATGTCCACCCTGTTCAGCGGGTAAGGGAACCCGAAAGCGAGCAGCGTTGTATGTCCGCTGTAACGATCCGCGTCCGGGTAACGCCGCGCGCCGACCGCAACTCGGTCGTCGGCTTTCGCGCGTCGGACGGCACCCTGCTGGTGCGCGTCTCGGCACCGCCGGTTGACGGCGCGGCGAACCGGGCGTGCGCGGAGATGGTCGCCGGCGCGCTTCGGGTGCGCAAGTCCGCGGTGACGCTGGCGGGCGGCTCGACCTCGCGCGACAAGCGGTTCACGGTCGAGGGTCTGACGGAGTCCGAAAGGGACGCGCTCCTCGCGCTCCTTCCCCCGGTCGCTGCCGAGGCCCCGTGATAAAATTGGCACGTCGATAGACAGAGAAAGCGGCAGGGAAATGAGCGCAGCAGTACACGCAGACGCGAGCGAAAAGGTTTACGACACATTGATCCTCGGCAGCGGCCCGGCGGGCCTGACGGCGGCGATCTACGCCGCGCGGGCGAACCTGGACACGCTGGTCCTCGAGGGCCCGGTGCCCGGCGGCCAGTTGACGATCACCACGGACGTGGAAAACTTCCCCGGCTTCCGCGACCCCGTCGCCGGTCCGGACCTGATGGAAGCCATGCGGGAACAGGCGAAGCGCGTCGGCTCCGAGATCAAAGAGGGCTGGGTCACCTCGGTGGACCTGTCGCACCGCCCGTACGTCCTCCACACGGTGGACGGCGCTGTCTACCGCGCTAAGACGCTCATCATCTCGACCGGCGCGGACGCCAAGTGGCTCGGCCTCCCGTCGGAGGACGCCCTCAAGAACAGGGGAGTCTCCGCCTGCGCCACCTGCGACGGCTTCTTCTTCCGCGGCAAGCACGTGGTCGTGGTCGGCGGCGGCGACACCGCGCTGGAGGAGGCGATGTACCTGACGCGCATGTGCGAGTCGGTCACGCTCGTTCACCGGCGCGACACGCTGCGCGCGAGCAAGATAATGCAGGAGCGCGCCTTCAAGAACGAGAAGATCCGCTTTATCTGGGACACCGTCGTCTCCGAGGTACTGGACGTCAGCGAGGGCAAGGTGACGGGTGTGCGCCTGCACAACCTGAAGACCGACGAGGTCTCCGTGCTTCCGGCCGACGGCGTTTTCATCGCGATCGGTCACAAGCCGCAGACGGACCTGTTCAAGGGGCAGCTCGACCTGGACGACGAAGGCTACATCTGCCTGACCAAGGGCACGCACACCGGCATCCCGGGCGTCTTCGCCGCGGGCGACGTCCACGACACGGTCTACCGGCAGGCGATCACGGCGGCGGGCATGGGCTGCATGGCCGCGATGGACGCCACCCGCTTCCTCGAAGTCGAAGAGGCCGCCGGGCATTAGCGCGTGAACCGCGGAGGCGCAGAGGACGCAGAGCGAGCTATGGAAGGGAAAGAACCTTCCGCATCTCTGCGCGACCTCCGCCCCTCCGCGGTTTTCCCGTTCCCGGGTAACGTGGTGGCGGTCGGGGTGGACCTGGCGGACGTGGGCCGGGTCCGGCAGGCGCTGGAGCGCTTCGGCGAGCGCTTCGTCCGGCGCATCCTCTCGGACCGCGAGGCCGAATACTGCCTCTCGCGGCCCGACCCCGCGCCGCATGTCGCCGCCCGCTTCGCGGCCAAGGAGGCCGTCATCAAGTGCCTGGGCCGGGCCGTCGACCTGCGCGAGATCGAGGTCGTCCGCGCGCTCTCCGGCTCCCCCTCCATCACCCTCTCCGGCCGGGCGAAGGAGCGCGCGGGCGACTGCCGCATCCTGATCTCGCTCACCCACCTCGACAGCCTCGCCTGCGCCTTCGCCGTGCTGGTGACCCCCGGAGAAGACTCCACGGCATGAGCGGAGCGTGCACGCTGAACAACCTGCTCCTCGCGGCCACGCGTCGGCTGTCGGCGGCGGGCATCCCGGACGACGAGTCTCGGCGCGAAGCGCGCCTCCTGCTGGGTCACGCGCTCGGCCTCACCCCGGAAGTGCTGCGGATGCACCCGGAGCGTGAAGTTGATGCGGGGGACGCCGCGCGGTTCGAGGAGGTCGTTTCGCGCCGCGCCGCGCGGGAGCCCCTTGCTTATATCGTCGGCCGCCGCGAGTTCTACGGTCTCACGTTCGCGGTGACGCCCGCCGTGCTCATCCCCCGCCCGGAGACCGAATTCGTCGTCGAGGCCGCCCTCGCCGCGGCACCCGCTACGGTCTTGGACGTGGGGACGGGCTCTGGGTGCATTGCCATAGCGATCGCCGCCTCGCTCCCGGGCGCGACGGTGTACGCCATCGACCTGTCGGAGGAGGCTCTGGAAGTGGCACGGAGGAACGCGGAGCGGATCGGGGTCGCGGACCGGGTGATGTTCCTCCACGGCGACCTGTTGACGCCCGTGCGGGACAGTGCTCCGTTCGATGTGATCGCGTCGAACCCGCCCTACATCGCCCCGGAGGAGATCGAGCGGCTGGAGCCGGAAGTGCGCGACTGGGAGCCGCGCCTCGCTCTCGGGACGCATCCGAACGCCCTGCACGTCTACCGACGCCTCGCCGCCGAAGCCCCGCCGCTCCTCGCGCCCGGCGGGCGGTTGATCGTCGAGGTCGGGCAGGGGCAGGCCGACGACGTACTCCGGCTCTGGCAGGAGGCGGGCCTTACGGAAACGCGCTCCATTCCCGACCTGGCGGGGATAGAGCGCGTCGTTACCGGGCGGCGGCCGCCGCTGCCATAGCGGGGCGCTACTTGTGCGGCTCTTGCAGCAGGCCGTACTCCACGCCGTCTACCAGCGCCTGCCAGGACGCCTCGATGATGTTGGTCGAGACACCGACCGTGGACCAGGTCTCGCCGCCGTGCGCGGTAGACTCCACCACCGTGCGCACCTTCGCCGCCGTTCCCTCGCCCGCGGTCACGACGCGCACCTTGTAGTCGGTCAGCCTAATCTCCGCAAGTTCCGGGTAGAAGCGCGCCAGCGCGTTGCGCAGTGCGCCGTCGAGCGCGTGGACGGGACCGTCGCCCTCGGCGACCGTCAGCATCTCCTCGCCGCCGACCCGGAGCCGCAGCGTCGCCTCGGTGATGGGCTCGACGTCGCCGGCCCGCTTCTCGATCAGCACGCGGAAGCCGACCAGGTCGAAGAGCTTGCGGTAGCGCCCCGTCGCCTTCTTCAGGATCAGCTCGAAGCTTGCCTCCGCGCCCTCGAAGGCGTAGCCCTCGCTCTCGCGCTTCGTAATCTCGGCCAGGACCGCCCGCGCCTCGGGCGACTTCTTGTCGAGCGGGAAGCCGAGGTCGGCGGCCTTCTGCGCGATGGTCGCGCTGCCCGCCTGCTCCGACACCAGGAGGCGGCGGACGTTGCCGACGAGCGCCGGGTCGAGGTGCTCGTACATCCGGCCCGATCCCTTCATGATCGCGTCCACGTGTAGGCCCGCCTTGTGCGTAAAGGCGTTCTTTCCCACGTACGCCGCCTTCGGGTCCGGCGTCATGTTGGCGACCTCATCCACGAACGTCGAGAGTACCGTCAGTTCGCGGAGCGCCTCCTCGGAGAGGCAGTCGTAGCCCATCTTCAGCCGGAGCGCGGCGACGATGGGAATGACGTTCGCGTTGCCGGTGCGCTCGCCGTAGCCGTTCACCGTCCCCTGGACGTGCGACGCGCCCGCCCGCACCGCCGCCAGCGCGTTCGCCGTGCCGCAGTCGCCGTCGTCGTGCGGGTGCATGCCCACGGTCACGCCCGGGAACCGCGTCGCCACGTCGGAGACGATCTCGTGAATCTCGTGCGGCAGGGTCCCGCCGTTCGTATCGCAGAGGCAAAGCACGTCCACGCCCGCCGATGCCGCAGCGTCGAGCGCGCCGAGCGCGTACTCCCGGTCCAGCTTGTAGCCGTCGAAGAAGTGCTCGGCGTCGAAAACGACCTCGCGCCCCTCCGCCTTCAGGAAGCGCACCGAGTCGGCGATCATCGCGAGGTTCTCGCCGAGTTCCACGCGCAGCGCGGTCCGCACCTGCTCCGACCAGGTCTTGCCGACGATGGTGACCACCGGGGTCCCCGCCTCCAGCAGTCCCCTTAGCTGCGGGTCCTCCTCCGCCGTCACGCCCGCCCGGCGCGTGGAGCCGAACGCCGCCAGCTTCGCGTGCCGGAGCGGAACCGTCCGCATGCGCGCGAAGAACTCCGTGTCTTTGGGTACCGCGCCCGGCCAACCGCCCTCGACGTAGTCCATGCCGAAGGCGTCCAGCCGCCGGGCGATCTTCACCTTGTCCTCGACGGAAAAGGAGACGCCCTCTCCCTGCGAGCCGTCTCGCAGGGTCGTATCGTAGATGAATACCTTCGACATGCTGCTTCCCTCGCCCCCGCCTCCGGGGTCAACGTCCTTCGAAATATCGCTCGACCGTCTCGTAATCCACGGTCTCGTCCAGCGGCATTCCGAGCCGCTCGTAGTGCTTCCGCCGCGCCCGCATGTCCGCGAGGAGGACGGCCCGAGCGTGGACCGCGACCTCCTCGGCCACCGCGCGCGGCACCACCAGGATGCCGTCGTCGTCGCAGCCGACGACGTCGCCCGGGTTCACCTGCACGCCGCCGCAGCCGATCTTCGCCTGCACCTCGGCGACCTCTATGCGGCCCGGGATAATCGTCCGGCCCCGCGCCCGGCAGCACATGGGCGTCTTCTGGAGCGTCAGTTCCGCCGTGTCCCGCGCGCAGCCGTTGGTGACGATGCCGACGCCGCCCCGGCTGACGACGTTCAGGCTGTTCTCCGAGCCCCAGAACCCAACCTCGCGCGCCCCGCCGGTGTCGGTCACCACCACCGTACCCGGCTGGATGAGATCGACGAAGCTCTTGTTGCCCATCTCCCGGAACCAGGCCCCGTGCGCTCCGACGATCTCCTCGGTCGTGTTCAGCTTCCACATCGGCCGGTTCGTCGGCACGCAGCGCACGGTCAGCGCCTCGCCCCAGAACTTCATCCCGGCCCAGAGCGGGCGAAGTTCGGGAGCCATCAGGCACAGGTCGAAGTACCCGATCCCGTCGAGCGCGTCGCTCACGTCCGCCACCCGCAGGTACTTGAAGAGGGCGAGTACATCCCCGCCCTGCTGCGGCTCCGTCGCCACGCTGTTACTCATGCTGCCTCCTCCCGTCCTCGGGATTTTGTTACGTACACCGCACAGAATACTGCGACGACGCCGGCCGCTCCCATCAGCACCAAGGCAACCGTCCCCAAGATCCGGATAAGGCCGTCCGGCCCCTCCGTTCCCCACGTCCGATATGGGTGCAGCGTTGCGTCGGGGACGCCCAAGCCTAGCAACGCGCAGACGACCAGCGCCGCCGCCCAGGTCCCCGCAACCTCAACCCGCGCCCTGCGAGATAGGCGACCTGCCGCCGCGACGGCGAACGCTCCGACGGCTGCCACGAGCGCGACACGGGCCATGACGTCCGGCGAATCCGGTATGCAAGTCACCCAGAGAAGCCCAAGGCTGACCGCGAGACCGACCCATACCTGCAGACCGACGAGCAACTCCCCTGCGCGACTCCGCATACCCCAGTTCCTCCGCCGCTGGCGGTTTACCAACCTGTTCCTTCTCAGTCGCGGGGCTGGTGCGGCAACTCCAGCGCGTCCACGACCGCATCGCCCATCGCCCGCGTGCCGATGGGTTCCTGGCCGGGCGTCGCGATGTCCGCGGTGCGCAGGCCCGATTCGAGGACGGACGCGACCGCCGTTTCGATGGCCGCCGCCGCCTCGTCGCTGCCGAGCGAGTAGCGGAGCAGCATCGCCGCCGAGAGAATGGTCGCCAGCGGGTTCGCGATCCCCTTGCCCGCGATGTCCGGCGCGGAGCCGTGGCACGGCTCGTACAGGCCGAACGTCCCGGTGGCCGTCTTGCGCTCCCCGAGCGACGCCGACGGGAGCATGCCGAGCGACCCGGTCAGCATCGACGCCTCGTCGGAGAGAATGTCCCCGAAGAGATTCTCGGTCAGGACGACGTCGAACTGGCGCGGGTTGCGCACGAGCTGCATGGCGCAGTTGTCGACCAGCATGTCGCTGACCTCGACGTCGGGGTAGTCCTTCGCTACCTCGTGGACGACGGTGCGCCACAGGCGGGACGTTTCCAGCACGTTCGCCTTGTCCACGGAGCAGACGCGCTTCTGGCGCGAACGCGCTGCCTCGAATCCGACCCGCGCGATGCGCACGATCTCCGCCTTCGAGTAGACACAGGTGTCCAGTGCCTTCTCGCCGTC
>DATLHN010000027.1:0-12817 GCA_035539875.1 Armatimonadaceae bacterium | reverse complement strand
CCGACGGTGACGAGCATCCCGACCATGCCCGAGGCGCGGTCGGGCGCGATCCCGGCGGAGAGCGTGACGGCCTCGGCCCCTTCGTCCGAGCGGCGGACCACGGCGGAGAGCGCGCCGTCGCGCCGCGTGGTGACGTCGACGTGGTACGCGTGGTCGAGCGTCCACTCCACCGGCGCTTCGGCCAGCGTCACCTCCTTGTCGTCGTGGCGCTCGATCAGGCGCGCCTTGCCGTCGGGCGAAAGCGTCAGCGCGGCGTAGCGGCGCAGGCCGCGCCCGCAGACGACCACGCCCACCCGCTCCGCAAGGTGCGGGTAGACCTCGGTGGCGACCGAGTAGTCGTCCCAGGCGGGCCACTCGCCCTGCATCAGAAGCCCCGTGCCCTCGTTCTGGATGACCTTGTAGGTCATGCCCGCCCACTGGCCCCACTCCGCGAAGACGTCGGCGGCGTTCACCCACGCGCGCCGCCACGCGGTCCCGGCCTTGCCCTCCGGTCGGCCCAGGGTGACGCGCGGCGCGCCGGTCCAGTGCATCCAGTCGAGGTAGACCGTGCCGCTTCCCGAGCTGCCGCCGATCTCCAGGCCGACCTCGGCGATGGGGCGTCCGCCCGTGTCCGGCGCGTCGCAGTGGAAGTGGCTCGCCTCGCCCGGGGCGAAGGGGCGAGCGTCGGAACAGTACACCGTCTCCAGGCGGTCGTCGCCGTCGTAGACGCGGACGTACAGGCGCACCTCGGCGGGCCGCTCGTTGGACGCGTCGGCGACGACGCGGGCGCGCACCGTCTGCCCCGGGTAGAGCGTCGGGCACCCCTGCATCCCGTAGCCGCCCGGCTTCATCGAATCCGGGGGGAGGAAGGTGGCGGTCGCCGCGCGGGCCGCCCGTCCCGGGCCGACCGACCGGTAGCGCAGGGTCAGCGCGCGCTCGTCCAGCGCCTCCCCCTGCTTGCCCGTGCGCGTCACCGACGCGTTCCCCACCGTGAGCAGCCCGCGCGCCTCGGGCGAGTCCTCCTCCACGAAGCCGTGGACGCTGCCGGGCAGGCTGAAGGGGAAGCGGACGCCTTCGTTCGGCAGGACGGGCTTCAGCCCCCGGAGCGCGCGGCCGATGTTGACCACCGTGTACGTCTCGCGCGCCGCGTCCGTGATGCACCTGCCGCCGTCGGCGGTGGGCAGGTACATCCGGTCGGCGACCGGGCCGCGGAAGTCGACGTGCCGGTCGATGCCCGCCAGGCCGTTCTTGATGCCCATCAGACAGCCGACGTTCGCGGCGTTGCAGTCCGTGTCCCAGCCGGCGGTGCAGGTGACCATCAGGGACTTCTGAAAGTCGTCGTCCCCGTAGAGAAGGCCGAGCAGAATGACCGCGTGGTTGGGGATCATGTGGCAGTTGCCGCCGTAGGTGTCGTACCCCCACTTCTTCTGCACCTTGCGGAACGTCGCCCGCCAGTCGCGCGGCTCCTTCGCGTGCCACCCGCGCAGGTCGTCGATGAGCCGGTGGATCAGCGATCCCGGCGGGATGAACGTCTGGGCGGCGGCGATGAGGGCATGCAGATCGCGCTCCACGAACGCCAGAGCCTCCATCGCGGCGACGACCTGAGCGCCGTAGATCGCCTCGCCGTCGTGGCTGACGCTGGCGGCCTTCCGGGCGAGCGCGACCGCCTTCTCGGGGTCGCCGGGGCACACCATCGCCCAGCCGTCGATGAAGATCTGCGCCCCGATCTGCTCGGCCACGACCTGTCCGTTCAGCGCGATGCTCCCCGAGCGCGGCGCGGCGACCCCGTGCTTCAGGCGCAGGTAGGCCGTGTGCTCGGTGCTCATGCCCATTCCGCCCCACCAGAGCACGGTGCGGTCCTCGATCAGGTAGTTGAGCCACGTCTTCCCGATCTGCTCGGCGGTCAGGTCGTGCGATATGCCGTGGTCGGGCAGCGCGCGCAGGAAGGCGAAGGTCCCCGAGATGTCGTCGTCGGCCACGACCAGCGGGACGCCGCGCTTCTCGTGGACGTAGTGCCAGACCTCGCCCAGGTCGCGCTCGATGTGCGCATTGTCCCAGCCCTCGAAGGGCCGACCGAGGTAGACGCCGATGATCTTGCCGAGGATGCCCGCGTAGACGCGCTCCTCGTAGTCGAGGGGAAGGGTGCTGCTCATCAGGTTGCCGCCGTTCACTGCGCGCTAGCGAGCGCTCGCTAGCGCCCCCGCACGCCTCTAAAGTTGCAGGCTATGGGTTCCACGGCAGGTCGGGGATTTCCTGTCAAGACAAGCGCGGCCGGGGGCGTGAAATCCGCCCCCGGCCGCAAACCCGACGCTTACCCGGCGGTTACTGCTTGGCCTTGACCGCTTTAACGCCGAAGTCGGGATTGTTGGTGATGACCCCGTCCACGCCGAAGTCGTAGAGAAACGTGTGCATCGCGTCGTCCTCGGCATTGAACGTCCAGACGAACACCTTCAGTCCCCTGGCCTTCGCGTGCTTGAGAAGGTCCGCCGCGCCGTCCGCGATCTTTCCCGAACTGACGATCGCCAAGCGGCTCGGATTCCAGCCGTTCGCCCAGGTCGCCAGTTCGTCCAGCGCCTCGGGCGTCGGAAGTCCCCCGGTAAGCCACATGAGCGGCAGTTCGGTGCCGTGTTCCTGTCGGAGCCGCTTCAGGTGCGCGCCGTCGAAGGACTGGATGATCGTCCCAGAGTCCGGTTTCGTGTACCCGTGCTTCGCCAGAACGTCCAGAAGCGGCTTCTCCAGAGGCCGTCCCTCCTTGACGTGGAACTCCGCGCCCTTCGTCTCGACGAGCAGGCCGACGCTGCGCCCCGTCTTCCTGTTCAGGTGCTGGACGAGAAGGATCAGCTCCTCCAGCGTCACGACCTGATAACCCTGAATCCCGGCGCGTTCCGCCTCGGGCGCCCGCCCGAAGAGCTTCAGCGTCCGGACCTCATCCAGCGTAAAGTCCGCGGCGTAGTAGTGGCCGTCCGCCCGCTTGCGCTCCGGGAAGCGCGCCGCCACGTCCGTGGTCGTCTCCAGGTACAGGTCGTGTACGCAGAGCGGGACGTCGTCCTTCGTCAGCACCACGTCCGGTTCGATGTAGTCCGTACCCTGGGCGTACGCCATCGCGTAGGCCGCCAGCGAGTGCTCGGGCAGGTAGCTGCTTGCCCCCCGGTGTGCGATCACCGTCCGATCGCCGTTCTGCGCCACCGGCTTCACCTCCGCGGCGATCGCCGCCGCGGAGCCGTTCCCTATTGTCATTCCCACCGCCATGAGCGCGGCCAGGCCCGCCGCTTTCGCGAACGCCCGCTGCCGCCGCGCCGTTGAAGATTTCCGCATAATCCCTTTCTCGCTCCGACCGGTCATATACCTTCCAGTGTAGCGCGCCGCGCTCGCGTGAAGGTTAAGCAGGCGTTAAGACCGGCACATCCGCCGGGGCCCGGGGCGGGACGGTACAATAGCGGCGATATGAGCGAAGAGTCGCCCCTGGTAGGGGTCATAATGGGCAGCAAGTCGGACTGGGAGACGATGCGCCACGCGCACGAGACCCTGGCCGAGTACGGCGTGGCGCACGAGTGCCGGATCGTCAGCGCGCACCGCACCCCGCACCTGCTCGCGGAGTACGCGGGCGGCGCGGAGGCGCGCGGCATCGAGGTGATCATCGCCGGGGCGGGCGGGGCGGCGCACCTGCCCGGCATGGCCGCAGCGTTCACCCTGGTCCCGGTCCTGGGCGTTCCGGTCGAGTCGCACGCGCTGAAGGGGCAGGACTCGCTCCTCTCCATCGTGCAGATGCCCGGCGGCATCCCCGTGGGCACGCTCGCCATCGGGCGCGCGGGCGCGATCAACGCCGCGCTTCTCGCAGTCGCGATCCTCGCCAACTCGCGCCCGGAGCTGCGGGAGAAGCTACGCGCCTTCCGCGAGGCGCAGACGGCGCGCGTCCTCGCCGACGAGCTGCCGCTATGAAAAGCGCCCCCTTGCTCCCCGGCGCGACCCTCGGCATGCTCGGCAGCGGACAGCTCGGGCGCATGTTCGCCATCGCCGCGCGGCAGATGGGCTACCGCGTCCACGTCTTCTCGCCCGACGCCGACAGCCCGACCGGCCAGATCGCGGACCGGGAGGTCAGCGCGCTCTACGACGACGGCGAGGCGGTCCGCGAGTTCGCCCGCCGCGTCGGCGCGGTCTCCTTCGAGTTCGAGAACGTCCCCTCCACCGCCGTTGCCCACGTCGAGGCCGAGGGTGTGCCCGTCCGTCCCGGTGCGGACGTTCTCCACGTCACGCAGAACCGGCTCCGGGAGAAGTCGTTCGTGCGCTCTCTGGGAATCGCCACGCCCGACTTCGCCGCCGTCACCAGCCCGGAAACGCTGGACGCGGCGCTAGCCACCATCGGCGTGCCCGCCGTGCTCAAGACGGCGGGTTCGGGTTACGACGGGAAGGGGCAGCGGGTCCTTCGGCGTGCCGACGAGGCACGGCCCGCCTGGGAGGCGCTAGGGCGGGTCGAGTGCATCCTCGAAGGGTTCGTGGAGTTCGCGTTCGAGGGATCGGTCGTCGCCGCGCGCGGCGCGGACGGCACCTACGCCGACTACGGCCTGGTGCGCAACGAGCACGCGAACCACATCCTCGACGTCACCCAGGCCCCCGCCCCGGGCGTCCCGCCCGCGCTCGCGGCGGAAGCGTCGGAGACGGCGCGGGCGATCTTGGAGCGCCTCGGCGTGGTGGGCGTGCTCTGCGTGGAGTTCTTCGTGACGACGGGCGGGAAGCTGCTGGTCAACGAGATGGCCCCGCGACCGCACAACTCGGGCCACTACACCATCGACGCCTGCGTCACCAGCCAGTTCGAACAGCAGGTGCGCACGCTCTGCGGCCTGCCCCTCGGCTCCCCTGCCATGCTCCGGCCCGGCGCGGCCATGGCGAACCTGCTCGGCGACCTCTGGCAGAACGGGGAGCCGGACTGGGCCGGGATGCTCGCCGCCTTCCCCGACGTTAATCTGCACCTCTACGGCAAGCGCGACGCGAAACCGGGCCGGAAGATGGGGCACCTCGCCGCCGCGGCCGACACCCCGGAACAGGCCGCCGAGCGCGTCCGGGCCGCCCGCGCCGCACTCACGGCCCGTTAAGGCCGCGGGGCAACTGGCGGCGGCGCGTCCACGGCGCGTTCGACCGCCGCGACCACATCCGGGCTGAGCGGGTCCTGCGCCGGGCGGAACCGGCCGATGACCTGGCCGTCGCCGTCTATCAGGAACTTGGCGAAGTCGTGCTCGACCGCCCCGCCGAACTCCGGGTGCCGGTGCCGGTTCGTCAGGAACGCGTACAGGGGAGCCTGGTCCTTGCCATTGACGGCTACCTTCTCGAAGAGGTCGAACGTCGCCCGGAAACGGTTCCGGCAGATCTGTTCTATGTCCGCCTCCCGGCGCGGTTCCGCCCCGAACGAGTGCGAGGGGAACGCGAGGACGCGCAGGCCGCGCGCCTGGAACTTTCGGTAGAGGGATTCCAGGGAGACGAACTGCGAGGCGTTCGGCGCGAGCGTCGCCACGTTGACGATCAGGAGGACGCTTCCGAGGTAGCGTTCCAGCGCTACCTCCGCTCCCCGAACGTCGCGGACCGCGAAGTCGTGGACGCTCTCCGCGGACACCGGCGTGTAGAACGCGGCGCGGGAGTCCGGGATCAAGGTCCCGGCGGCGGCGGCAACAGCCCCCACGGCGGCGTCTTCCGGCGCGGCGTGGGACTCACAGGAGCGACGCCCCTCACCACGCGGGGGGTGTTCGCCTGCCAGCAGCGATTTCGATGGTATCCACAGGCTCATGCTTAGGGTCCCGGCGCTCCGACGCGAAATCGGGCGGCCTTCAGGACCATCGATGAGCACGTTCCGTACCAGGCGGCGACGGGCAGTCGAGCGGCGCGAAAAATGAGTACAGCCCCGGACCTCCCGGGTCCGGGGCTGTACCCGTTTTCGACGCGTGCGCTACTTGCGCGAGACGCGGATGCGGCGCTTCGGCTCGACGCCGATGGACTCGCCGACCAGGTTCGCCTGCTCGATCATCTGGTGCTGGAGGCGGCGCAGGTAGCTGTTCTGCGGCGTCAGGTCCACGGCGTCGCCGCCCGCCTGCACGGTCTCGATGGCGTCCTCGACCTCCGTGATCGCCGCCTCTTCGTCGCTGGGGAGCGCGCCGCCCTCCATGCCGAAGATCTCGCGGACGCAGTTCTCGATCTGGATGTACGTGTTCGACTTGACCACGTAGGTCGCCAGCGACCGGTTCTGCGCCTCGCGCATGCGCGCCGGCTCGCGCCGGAACGTCGCCTTGAGCGCGATCACCACGTCGGCGTCGTTGATGTCCTTGCTTATGTAGGCCGGGACGCGCAGGTTCGCGATCGCCCGCTCCAGCCGGGAGCGAGACACGCCGTACGGGAAGAGGCGGACCGTCGCGGGGAGGTTCCGCTTGGCGGGCGGCTCGCCCGTCGCCGCCCCTCCGGCGCGGTCGCGGGAGCCGCCGCCCATATCGTAGGTGTCGGAGGCCGAACGGTCGTAGCCGCCGCTGGCGCCGCCGCCGCCGTAACCCGCCCGGTCCGGCGGCATCTCCGCCTTCTGTACGACCTCGACCTCGCCGCCGGTGTTGCGAACCCGGATTTCGGGGCGTGGCTGCTGCCCGCGCAGGAACTTGTCCACCACCTTGGCGACGTCGTGGTGGATCGCGAGCCGGTCCACCTCCAGGATCTCGATGATGACGTCGAAGGTCGGCGGGGCCTTGCGCTCCAGGACGGTCTTCTGGGTGCCGCGCTTTCGCGCCTCTTCGTCGCCCAGAGTGACCGACTGGATGCCGCCGACCAGGTCCGAGAGGGTCGGGTTGAGCAGCAGGTTCTCCAGCGAGTTGCCGTGCGCGGTGCCGACGAGCTGCACGCCGCGCTCGGCGATCGTGCGGGCCGCGAACGCCTCCTGCTCGGTGCCGATCTCGTCGATCACGATGACCTGCGGCATGTGGTTCTCCACAGCCTCGATCATCACCGCGTGCTGCTCCTCGGGCCGGTTCACCTGCATGCGCCGGGACCGGCCGATGGCCGGGTGCGGGATGTCGCCGTCGCCCGCGATCTCGTTGGACGTGTCCACGATGACGACGCGCTTCTTCAGCTCGTCGGACAGGATGCGCGCGACCTCGCGCAGCTTGGTCGTCTTTCCGACGCCCGGCCGCCCGAGCATCAGGATCGACTTGCCGCTCTCGACGATGTCGCGGATGATGTCGACCGTCCCGTAGACCGCGCGCCCGATGCGGCAGGTCAGTCCGACGATGCGCCCGCGCCGGTTGCGGATCGCGGAGATCCGGTGCAGCGTGCGCTCGATGCCGGCGCGGTTATCCAGGCCGAAGTCGCCGATGCGCGACGTGACGTACTCGATGTCGGTTTCCGTCACCTCCGCGGCGACGCGCGCCGGGTCGTTCGGGTCGGCCAGCAGGTCGCCCGCTTCGCCCGCCAGCACGTCGCGGTTTTTCGCCTCCGTCGGGAACAGCTCGATGACCCGGTTCGAGAAGCGGATCTCGGCGGGCCGACCGAGGTCCATGACGATCTCCAGGAGGTCGTCCAGGTTGGACTCCCGGTCCAGGCACTCGCGCAGGCGCGGCGGCAGGACGTCGAGCAGCTGCGACAGGTTATCGGTGACCCGGTGCTGCTTGGAGGTCAGCGGGGGACGATCCAGGACGCCGCTGCCGTTTCCGTGCACGTCGCTATCCGCCGTAATGGACCGGGTAGTCTCCGGTGTAGAGTTGTCAAGGGTGGGCAATTTTTGTGCGTTCCAGCCCGCGTTTCGTGCGGAGTAGCCGCCCCGCGCCCGGGGATGCAGTAGCGGCCGCCGTGCCGCGTGGGATGTTTTTATTATATCCACATGCCTCCCTCATTACAACGTAGGTACCGGGGACGTGTCCGCCCGCGCGGTTTCTCGGGGGACGCCGGGCAGGGCAGGAGACCGTCAGGCAGGCGTCGAACCGCCCCATGACATGCTGCGCTGCTCCCTCATGCCGCTCCCGCTCCTCGCCGCTGCCGCCCTCGGGGCTCCCCGCCTGGCCGATGCGCCGCCGCTCCCGAAGCGCGCCGCGACCCTCGCGGGATTCGTGCCCCCCGGCTGGCGCGCCCTCGGCGAGGCAAGGGGCGACCTGAACGGGGACGGTCTGGCCGACATCGTCGCCGTGCTCGGCAGCCGTCGGGAGGAGAGCGCCCCCGCGGACGCGGACCTGCCGCCGCGGCTTCTCCTCGTCGCCCTCGCCGGGCGCGGAAAGGGCGGCACGACGGCAGGATACCGGCGGGCCGCGCTCGACCAGCGAGCCGTCTTCGCGCGCAGCGACGGGGGAGCGTTCGGCGACCCCTTCGCCGACATCCGGGTCGAGCGCGGGACGCTGGCGCTGGAGCACTACGGGGGCTCCCGGGAACGGTGGGGTTATACCGACCGCTTCCGCTTGCAGAACGGCGCGTGGGAGCAGATCGGCCGCACGTCGACCTCCATGGACGCCTTCGAGCCCGGCCGCACCCGATCCCGCGATGTCAACCTGAACACGGGGCGCGTGGTGGAGACCGAGCCCGCCTCCGGCCCGGGCGGTGGCCGACCCGTCACGCGCGTCTATCACGAGGTATTCGCCGCCCCGGCCGGCCGCGCGCCGCAGTGGCCTCCCCCGAACGCGCCGCTCGGGCGAAGGGTGCGCCTCGCCGAGCGCGCGGACGTGGTACAGAACGCCGACGTGTGGCGCGGACCCGCCGACCTCGCCGCCACGATCTCCGCCGCGGTCCACGAAGGCGCTCTCCACCTCCGCGCCCAGGTACGCGACGACCGCGTCGCGCCTGGGGACATGGTCCGCGTGGTCGATGAGAAGGGACGCCCCGTCTCCCCCGCCCGGACCGGGACCCGAACCTTCGCCGGGGGATACGTCTGGCAGGGCCGCTACCCCCTGAGCGCCCTCGGCGTTCGGCCCGCAAACCGGCAGACGCCCGCGGTCGGCTACGCCGCGGCGAGTATTTCCGCCTCGGTGGAAGTCTGGGACGCGGACGGCGGCGGGTCCGCCGCGACGGACCGCGGCGCGGTCAAGACCCTCTCGGCCAGTCGCGGCGGGCGGACGTTCCCGGCTCGCATCCGACTGACGCGCGCCGCCCGCCTGCCCCGGCTCGGGGACCCGGCCCCAGGCGCCGCCTTTTATTCCGACTGAGGAACCCGGCCCACCCCGGGTATGTACTCTTAAATAAGTGGCCGTCCGATCTACCGAGCAGCAGGTGCCGCCCCGTCTCACCACGCTTCTTCGCAGGCTGCGCCGAAGCATGGGCGCGTCCGCGCGGCATGCCATCGAGATCAGCAGCCTTATCCCCCCGGGTTACCGCGACGTCGGCGCCTACCCGGTGTACTCCGGTCCGTTCTCGCGGTGGGTCTGGCGGCTTCACACCCATAGGCTGACGCGGGCCGGAAACTGGTTCCTGCTCCTGACATTCCTGCTCGCCCTGTTCGGATCGATCTCGCTGGAAATCCAGACGCACATACCCCTGCTGTACGCGATGGCGCTCTGGCTGAGCGCCGCCTTCGTCCTCCCCATGGTCCGCCCGAGGGCGCGCGTCGAAGCGCGCCACGCCCCCGGCATCACCGCGGGCGAAACGCTCACCATCGACCTGACGATAACGGGCGAGCAGCAGAAGCGGGGGCGAGTTCGACTGCCGCAGACCGACCTGAACGTCGTGCCCGTCGGACTGCCCCCGTCGATCGACGTCGTTCCGGCATCGGGGGCCCCGGTAGGCTCACTCGCACCGGGCGAGACGGCGCGGGCGCGGCTCGGCCTGCTCTGTCATCGCCGCGGTTCGTTCACCTTACCGGGCTACCGGCTGGAGACGGACTTCCCGTTCGGCCTGGCGAATTCCTACCGCGTCTACCGCATGCCCGCGCCGCTGATCGTATACCCGGCGTTCACGCGCCTGTCGCGCGTGGACCTGCCGATCGGCGAGCGGTACCACCCGGGTGGAGTCGCCCTCGCCGCGCACATGGGCGACTCGTTCGAATTTTTGGGCAACCGCGAATTCCGCGAGGGCGACAACATACGCGACATCGACTGGCGCGCGACGGCGCGCATGGGCGGCGCGCCCATCGTCCGCGAGTGGCGGGAGGAGTACTTCCTGCGCGTCGGGCTCGTCCTCGACACCTACGTGCCGAAGCGCGGGCTCGCCCTCGAACAGGACGCGCGCCGCGAGTCCTTCGAGCGGGCCGTCTCCCTCAGCGCCGCGCTCTCCGACTACATGGCGCGGCAGGAGTACCTCGTGGACCTGTTCGCGGCGGGACCGGACCTGTACCACCTGACGACCGGGCGCGGGCTGGCCTACCTGGAGCAGATCCTCGACATCCTCGCGGTCGTGGGCACGACCACCACCGAGCCTCTCGCCGAGATCGAGCCGGAGATTCTCGCCCACCTGTCGCGCATCACGACCATCGTCTGCGTCTTCCTGAGCTACGACGAGGCCCGGCAGCAGTTCGTCGAAAGGCTGCGCATGAACGGCGTCGGCGTCAAGGTACTTGTCGTCCCGGCGGACCTGCCCGAGGCGGTGGACGCCGCCCGCGCGGCGGCCAGCCACGGAGCCACCGTGCTCGAAAAGGCCGCGATCGACGCCGGAGTGGAGGAGTTTTGAGGGCCATGACGGACGCCGCGGTCACTACGCCGTCGCGCAGCACGGGACGCGCGCCGCGCCTTTCCGCCTACGGGGCGGCGGCGGCGCTGGTCGCGCTGGGCACCCTGTTTTACGTCATCAACGGGTCGGTGCTCCTGCCGATCTTCGCGGTCGCCCTGCTCGGCACCTACGCGACCGACCTGCGCATCCCCTCCACGTCGAGCGTCCGCCTGATCGTGCGCGTCTCGCTCTACACGCTGGTCTACCTGGTGAACCAGCAGCAGGACGACCCGCGCAACACGGACTACCTGGTGGGTCCGGCGTCGTTCCGCGCGCTCTTCGGCGAGATATACGCGGCGGAGATGGTGATACAGGCGTGGCGGCGTCGGGCCGACGACGCGTACGCGGAGCTGGCGGTCGTGTTCTTTTCGGGACTGGTCTTCATCACCGCCTGTAACACGTTCGACGACCAGGTCCTCTGGATCGTCACGCCCGCCTACGTAGCCCTGGTGGCGCTCTCACTGCGCGGCTACCGCGCGCGCGTCCCGGCTCTGGAGCGCGCCGCCGCGTCCCCCCCGGGCAGCGGACGCCGCCGTCGGGGCAGCCCCCTTGGGACCGCCGCGCTGCGCGTCGCCCTCTTCCTGGTCCCGCTTGCGCTCGGCCTTTTCGCACAGCAGGTAGTGCGCCAGAACCGGGGGTACCTGAACGACCTCGGCAACGTAAACCTTCGTCGGCGTGGGGCGTGGTTGCGAGGCGTCGGCGGCATGGCCTCCCAGCCCGAGCTCGGCTCCACCTTCGACCTCCGCGGCTCCCCCGCGCGCGTCCTCAGGGTGACCGGGCTCGGCGAGGACGACCACCTCCGCGGCGTGGCGTTCCACGCCTATGACAGCGGACGGTGGGGGCCGCCCGTCAACACGCGGCAGCTCAAACCCGTTCCCGCGGCCCTGACGATACCCCGGGCGCAGCCCGGTACGCCCACCCTGCGTGGCTCCACGGCCGTACAGTTCACCCGCCTCTCGGACGACAACCCCTTCCTCTTCGTTCCGCTCACGGCGGGCAGCCTGGAGCGGGAGGACACGGGTGAGACCGAGTGGGCGCCGGACGACGGAGGCCCGCTCCGCTCGCGCGGGCGCTCGCTGTCGCGCTATCAGGTGACGGTCGGGGAGACGCCCGACTTCCAGGGGCCGTTCGCGACGCCGTGGCCCCTCACGAAGGACGACCGCGCCCGGCACCTCCAGCGGCCGGACGGCGACACCGGCGAGCGCCTGGCGCGGATCGCGCGCGCGGCGACGCGAGGGGCGACCACGCCGCGGGAGAAGGCGAACGCTGTCGTGGCATACCTCATCAGCAACCACCGTTACAGCCTATCGACGACGGTAGACCCGGGGGTGGACCCGGTCGTACAGTTCCTGGAGAAGAAGAAGGACGCCCACTGTGAGTTCTTCGCGGCCAGCGCGGCGCTGCTGCTGCGCTACGTCGATGTTCCAACGCGCTACGTGACGGGGTATCTTGCCCATGAGCGCACGTCGAGCGGCGACGTCGTGGTTCGGCAGCGGGACGCGCACGCCTGGACCGAGGTGTGGATCGACGGGACGGGCTGGATTTACATCGACGCGACGCCCGGCGACGGCCGTCCGGACGGGATGCCGGAATCGGTCGAGCCGTGGCGGCGCTGGGTGGAGTGGTTCCAGGACCGGTTCGCCGCCTTCCAGGGTTCGATCTCCGACCTGCCGCCCTGGGCCATCAACCTGATCCTGGGCACGTTCGCGTTCCTGCCGGTGGGCTACCTCGCGCTTCGCGCTTACCTCGCGCGCCGACGGACGGCCCTGGGAGGGGCCGTGGGCTTCGTCTACTCGCCGCCCGCGCCGGATCTCGTGACCCTTGCGCGCCGGTTCGAGGCGGCGGTCGCGCGGGCGCCGGGGTTGACGCCGTTCCCGCCGGAGCGTACGTGGGAGGAGCATCTGGAGGAGCGCCTCGCGGGCGAGGAGGAGGCGGTCGGATCGGAGACGCTGCTGCGGGACGCGCGGGCGTTCGCCCGCGCCTACGACGTCGCCCGCTTCGGCGGCGCGGAAGATCCCGCAACCCGAGAGCGCCTCCAGGCGTTACTGGAGCAGATAGAGAAAGAAGTCAGGAAACCGACCGCATGACCAGCGCCTTCCCGATAACCGGCGATCCGGCCGACACCGCCGACGCCGCCGACGCCGCCCCGCCCCGGCTCCCGGAGGCAGCAGCCCCCGCGCCCCGGGCGGGT
>DATLHN010000026.1:0-3160 GCA_035539875.1 Armatimonadaceae bacterium | reverse complement strand
GTGCGCGTAGTAGTGGAGCGTGCGCCGGTCGGGCAGGAGCACGTAGAGGGTAACGCCCCCGCGCTCGCTCCGAAACTTCTTGAGCACGGTCCCGTCAGCGGAGGCGACGACCGGCGTCCCCTTCGGCGCGGGGATGTCGATGGCGTCGTGCGATCGTCCTGCGCCACGCGCCTGCGTGTACGTGTCCATCAACTGCTCCGGGCGCACCCCGCGCACCGGGACGAGCAGGCTTCCCGGCGTCGCGACGTCATCGCCGCTCTCCTCCACGGTCGGCGGCTGGTCCCTTTCGGCCGGCGGGGCGGGAGTCGCGGCCACGGGTGGCGGCGGCGGCGTCGCCCGAATCGACCAGGGGCGTTCGTCCGGCAGCGCGATGAGGAAGGGGCGTCTCTCGACCGGCCGGACCCGGGCCGGGGCGGCGACCGGAGTGACCGCGGGCTCCGTAGCGACGGTCAGGGCGGCGGCCGCACCGAGCAGCCGGGCCACTACGAGGGAATGCGCCGTCATCGTCTCTTACCTCCTCCTGTCGTATGCCGTGTTACGGTATTCCTACCCGCGTCGGACGCGCGGCAACTCCCGCGGACGCGTGGTGGGTACACCTATGCTGGCGACACCCGCCCCCGGAGGAGCGTTTCATGGACCCCAGCCTGCGTCACGTGCTGCTGCAGTTCGACCCGCGCCTGAACCCCAACGGCGACGGCACGGAGGAGCGCGCCGACCTGTCGGTCGCCGTGGAGGTCGGCAACACGCTCTGGGTCGCCTCCGACGAAACCGTCTGCCTTACCCGCCTGTCGCGGGAGGGGGCGGACGCCTACGGCCGCCACACCGCGTTCGACGTCGCCGACTTCGTGGACCTGCCCGGCCCGTCGGACTGCGAGGCGGACCTGGAAGGACTGGACTACGCCGACGGCTACCTGTGGATGACCGGCTCCCACAGCCTGAAGCGCGGCAAGCCCGACTCCGACAACCGCGAGCGCAAGAACCTGCGAAGGCTGGCGCGGGTCACGACCGACAGCAACCGCTTCCTACTGGCGCGCGTCCCGCTGGTGGACGGCGGCGACGGCGTCGGCACGCTCAAGAAGTCGGCCAAAGGGGACTCGGGCAAGCGGACCGCGGCCCTCCTGCGCTGCGACCGGACCGGCAACGACCTCACGGACGCACTGGCGGACGACCCACACCTGGGCTGGGCGCTGCGCGTGCCGAGCAAGGACAACGGCCTGGACATTGAGGGTCTGGCGGTTTCGGGCAACCGCGTCTTCCAGGGTCTGCGCGGGCCGGTGCTGCGCGGCTGGGCGGTGGTGCTGGAGGTCGAGGTGAAGGAGGCCGGTCGCGGGGAACTGCGGCTGCGCCGGATCGGGCCGAAGGGCCGACGGTACCGAAAGCACTTCCTGGACCTGCGCGGGCTCGGCATCCGCGAGATGTGCCTGGACGGGAGCGACCTGCTGCTGCTGGCCGGGCCTACCATGGACCTGGACGGTCCCTCGGCGGTATTCCGCTGGCAGGGCGGCGCGAACCCGCCGGGCCGGGGCGACAACGTCGTGTTCCAGGACCGCCTCCCGAAGGTGCTGGACATTCCCTACGGGGTCGGCGAGGACCATGCGGAGGGGATGACCTTTCGCACGGGTGGAAACGGCACCGGGCGGCGCTCGCTCCTGGTGGTCTACGACTCCCCCGCCCGTTCCCGCATGCGCGGCAAAGGAGCGCTCCTTGCCGACGCCTTCGACCTGTGACCGAAGCCGCGGTTCAGGCCAGGTAGCGCGCCGCGATCTCTTCCAGGCGGAACGGCGTACCGTCCGCAACGGAGAAAACGGCGTCGGCCTCATCCGCCGAGGCGACCCGTTCGCCGCGCGCCCGCGCGTGGAGCGCGAAAAGGTCGTGCAGGTTCGGTCGACGCATCTCCACCAGCGACCGCAGGGTCAGCTGGATGCCCGTCAGGTTGCCGTGGACGTTGTTCTGCCAGGTCGGGTCGCGGCGCAACGCCATGTCGCACCAGACGACCTTGCCCTCCTGCACGTCGACGACGAGCGGGATCGCGATCTGCGTGTCGGCGGTGACGTCCAGGCGGTCCTGCACGGTCCTCGGCTCGAAGACCTCGCCGGACCCGGCCTTCTGCCGTGCCATCCACCCGGCGAAGCACTCGGGCAGTTCGACGTATGGCTGCCGGGTGTAGCTGGTCAGGCTCATGACGATATAGCGGACGTTCTTCTCGCGCACCTTCTCCAGGCTGACGTCGATGAACTCGCTCGCGCCTTCGGGAGCGTCCACGATGTCGCCGCTGTGGACGCCGCCAAACCCCTTGAGGTTGTAGTAGGCGAGCAGATCGACGTAGTTGAACTGCGCGTCGAACATCGCCGCCGACAGGTCGATGTCGGTCCGCTCCCTGCCGTTCTTCCACCAGACGAAGAAGCGCAGCACGCGGCAGGCCGGGGGCAGCGGCAGGCGGCTGCCGCGCACGAGCGTGCGCAGCGACTTCGACGCCGAGCGCAGCGCGAAGGGCACCATGTAATCGGCAAGCGCGGGGTCCACGTAGACCTTGCCGAGCGGCGGAAGCGCGGAGAAGCGCTCGGTGAGCGCCCGCTCACAGGCGGATACCGTAGATTCGCAGACCCCGGAGGGCAGTTCGGGCAGCCGGTTCGCTATGCCCTGCGCCTTCGCCACGCTGCCTTTCGGGAGGAAGACCCGCAGCGACGCCCGCCGCTCACGGCGCGTGGCGAAGTGGTGGCGAACCTGGAGCAGGACGGGCGTAGAGACGCGCGGGGCAGCCTCGGCGAACGCCGACAGGACCCGCTCCCGCGACGCGGAATCGTCGTCCAGGCGCAGCAGGTGGTCAAGCCTGCGCGCGAGGTCGCCGGGCCGCGTCGCCAGCCGCGCGAGCGCTGTGGCAACGTCCTTCCCCCCCAACGCCTTCTCGACCTGTCCGTTAAACGTCGTGAACGGTTCGTCGTTGCGGAGGATCTGGAATGCGCGCGCCGCCTCCGGGTAGCGCATCGCGTGCTCGCCCGGGTGCAGCTTTTCGCCCAGGCGTACCCAGCGCCCCTTCCAGCGCAGCATGTCCTCGGTAGCGTTTGGCGCGCGGTCCAGCAGCGCAAGCAGCAGGGCGCGCTCTGCCCGCGAGAACGTGCGGAACTTAGTGGGGGCCGCCAGCGACAGGTCGCCGCCCGAC
>DATLHN010000025.1:0-11207 GCA_035539875.1 Armatimonadaceae bacterium | reverse complement strand
CGACCGGACCCCCTGGCACCCGGCCTGCCCCGAGTGACGCGCGGGGCAGGAGAAGGCGGGCGGGCGCTCCGATAATACCGACGGGGGTGCGCGCGCGCGTGACCGCGACGCGCGCCTCCGAAAGGAACACCGAACGACCATGAATCCGCGCTACACCCGGCCGGCCGTCGCCCCAGCCGCCGGGGTGACTCTCGCCACGCTGAGCCTCCTCTCCCTGGCCGTGCTGCCGCTCGCCTCCCCGCTGCGCGCCGCCACGCCCCGGCAGGGGGCGACGACGACCGCCGCCCCCGCCGCCCCGCCCGCGTCGGCGAAGCCCGAGGACGCGAAAAAAGAGGAGGCGGCCAAAGCCATCCTCGCACGGACCGTGCTGCGCTACCGCAGCTTTCCCTCGCTGGAGCAGACGGTCAAAGGCCAGATGACGGTCGAGGTCCAGCAGATCAAGATCGTCGCCGACATCGTCAACAATGTCCGGATGGCGCAGCCGAACCGATTCCGCCTGGACACGGCGGTGACATTTCAGCAGAAAACGGAGCGCGGGATCGTGACCAGCGACGGGACGACGGTGTGGGAGAGCGACC
This sequence comes from Armatimonadaceae bacterium, assembly GCA_035539875.1. Lineage (GTDB taxonomy): Bacteria > Armatimonadota > Armatimonadia > Armatimonadales > Armatimonadaceae > CALEKU01. The sequence goes on along the minus strand of DATLHN010000025.1, from coordinate 10,629 downwards.
CGAAGGCGAAGCGACACACAGAGGCGTCGTTCGCGAGCATCGCGAAGGATGAGGACGCCCTCTCGGACTGGATCACCGACCGCTTCACGGCGGACGTGACTCCGCTTTTCTTCCTGAAGGCCGCGGGCGGCCCCTTCGACCAGATCACTCAGGCGGAGATGGATGCCGTGGACGTGAGCGCCCACCCGACCGAGACGCTGAACGGCGAAAAGGTGCACGTCGTCAACGCCGGGTCCGATCGGGACGTGCTCCTCTACATCGGCGAGAAGGACCGGCTCGTCAAGCGGTGCGTGCTGAACCTGACGGAAAAGGACGGCACGAAGATCCGGTTCGTCCTCGATTACGGCGATCTGAAGACCGGGCGCGCGATACCGGCGTCCGAGTTCCGGTTCGACGCCACCGGGTCCGCGAAGGCGGAAAAACTCGACACGCCGTTCGATCGCCTGTTCGCCGACTGACGCCGACCCGAAGAAGGGAGCCTCCCTCCTCCGCAATCTTTACCGCGCCACGAAATGCCGCTCAGCCGGTGTGGACTGTTTCACACCGTCTTCTGTCATAATGCGGGCGTGGGTATGATGCGGACAAGGACGCAGCTCGTGCGCCCTCCACGTGCGCACGACATCCTTTATCGGGAGGAACCCTTCGCCATGAGCATGCTTTCGGAGTTCAAGGAATTCGCGGCTAAAGGCAACGTCGTCGATCTCGCGGTCGGCGTCATCATCGGGGCGGCGTTCGGCAAGATCACGAGTTCGCTGGTCGATGACGTGCTCATGCCCGTGATCGGGCGCATTACCAGTGTGGGGGGTGGCACGGCGCTCGACTTCAAGGATAAGTTTATATCGCTGGACGGCCGCTCGTTCGAAAGCCTGGCGGCGGCGAAGGCGGCGGGTGCGCCGGTCCTTGCCTTCGGCAACTTCATCAACCAGATCATCTACTTCCTCATCGTCGCCTTCGCGATGTTCCTGCTCGTGAAGGGCATCAACGCCATGCGGCGCGCCCAGTCGGACGCGCCGGAGGCGGCCCCGGAACCGAGCAACGAGGAGAAGATCCTTATGGAGATCCGCGACGCGATCAAGGGGCAGGCCACGGGGACCCCCACACCGCAGATCGGCACCCGCCCCGGACTCTCCGAGGCGTAGCGTAAACCCCGGGTCGGCGGCAGATAGTCGCCGCCGACCCGGCGTTCCGGGCGTTACTGACCGCGATAGACGCACCGGCCCGGGAGCGCGCCGGTGACCGCGCCGTCCTGCACGACGCGCACGCCGTTGACGAAGACCTGTTCGACGCCGACCGAGAGTTGGTGCGGTTCGGTGAAGGTCGCCCGGTCGGCGATGGTATCGGGGTCGAAGACGACCACGTCGGCGATGAAGCCCTCCCGGAGCAGTCCCCTTCCCTTCAGGTCGATCCGGTCGGCGACCGCCGAGGTCATCTTGCGCACGCCCTCCTCCAGCGACAGGATGCCCTCCTCGCGGACGTACTTCCCGAGGACGCGCGGGAAGGTGCCGTAGCCGCGCGGGTGGACCGGGGTCGTCTGCCCCGCTGGGTCGATGCCCCCGGCGTCGCTGCTCACCTTCACCCAGGACTGCGCGAGGCCCAGGCGAACGTTCTCCTCGCTCATGGAGAAGAACACGGTGCTGATGCGCTGCCCCTCGGAGAGCAGGAGGTCGATGGCCGTGGCCGCCCAGTCCTTCCCCTGCTCGACGGCGATCTCCGTCAGGCGCATCCCGGCGTAGCGCCGGTTCTCTTCCTTCTCGAAGCCGAGCGGCATGACGTGGTCGCTGCGCCGGGACTCGCGCGCCCCGCTCTCGTTGCCGGAGAAGTCTCCGGAGCTGGAGGACGGGTCGAGCATCTCGGCGTGGATGCGCTTGCGCGCCTCCGGGTCGCGCAGGTTCTCCCAGAGCCGACCGCCCTCGCTCGCCCAGTCGGGGATCAGCACGGAGAGGCCCGTCCCGCTCGCGGGGTACGGGTACATGTCCGCGGTGACGTCTATACCTTCTCCGCGCGCCCGGTCGATGCGCTCTATGGCCCGCGCGTACTTGGGCCAGTTCGCCTCGCCGGACGCCTTGAAGTGGTACACCTCCACCGGGCAGTCAGCATCGCGCGACAGGGCCAGCGTCGCCTCCAGCGCCTCCAGGAATCCCTCGCCCTCGGAGCGCAGGTGGACGATGTAGACGCCGCCGTAGCGACCGACGACCTCGGCGACGGCGGTAAGTTCCTCGTCGGTGGAGAACGAGGACGGGGGGTAGATCAGTGCGGGGGCGATGCCGAACGCGCCGTCCTCCATCGCCTCGGCAGTGACCCGACGCATCTCCTCGGTCTGCGCGGGCGTCGCCGGGTCGGCGTCCCACGCGCAGGCCCACTCTCGCACGGTCGCGCCGCCGACGAACGAGCCCACGTTCACCGCCGCGCCGCGCTGCTCGTACGAGCGGAGCCAGTCGCTAAAGCGGGCCCAGGTGCGTGACTCGGCGTCCAGCGCCTCGCTGCCCTGGAACGCCGGAAACGGGTCCTTGCGCCGCCCGCCGAAGGGGCCGGGGGTCCACAATTCCCCCAGGATCTCGGTCGTCACGCCCTGCGTGATCTTGCTGACGACGCGCCCGTCCCGGTAGAGCGGATGCAGAGAGTGGCTCTGAATGTCGATAAAGCCGGGTGCGACGACTTTCCCCCTGGCGTCTACCACCGTCGCCGCACCTTCGCGCCCGATCCGCCCCGGCGGCGCGATGGCGACGATCCGGTCGTCTTTGATCGCCACGTCTCCGAAGCGCCACGGATTCCCGCTCCCGTCGATGATACGCCCGCCCACGATCAGCACGTCACAGTCCACAGTTCACGCCCTCCCGGGGGCTTATTGCCCGCCGGAAGGGCGTGTCCCTGCTAGACCAACTATACCAGTGCTTCTTTCGCCCCGGTTTTGTCCGCGGCGTGCCGGAAGACCTTCTCGGCGTACACCGTGGTGCCGGTCGGGTCGGTCTCCCGAAAGATCAGCCGGTCGGTGAGCGCCCTCGCGAGGGGAAGCCCGAGGCCGCCGAATCGATTCCCGCCTTCCACCCCATCCGGCCGCAGGGTCGCGGGCGCGAACAGCAGTTGCGACGGGTCGAACCCGGCGCCGCGGTCCTCCACGACCACGATCAAGCGGTCCGGGTGCAGTTCCAGCGTCAGTCGGTAGCTCCCCTGCTCGGAGCGGGCGTGGCGCACGACGTTGGTACAGATCTCGCCGATCACGAGTTCGACGTCCTCCACGTCCTGCGGCACGACCGACGCGCTTTCCAGCAGGCAGGTACCGACCCGCCGCGCCGTCCGCACCTGGGTCACGTCCTCCGGCAGTTCCATTATCAGTTTGGCGATCATGCCTTTTTCTCTCCTTTTCCCCGCCCGGTCCTTTTTACCTGACGTGTGGCAGTCCTCCTGTCCGATATTTTCCCGACGCTATCTTCTTTTAACCGCCGCCCGGGCGCGGGCGGCCGTAACCGCTTCCGGGCGCGCCCGTTTTATGAGTACGCCTGCCCCGAAGGGAGAACGTAAGTGAACACGGCCGCATACTTGTGCCTGGCCGCGCTCGGCGCCGTCGCCGCGGGCTGGTCGCTCCCGGCCCGCGGCGGCACTACTGCCCGCCTCCGCCCGCTGTTCGCCAGTCTGGCCGCCTGCGCCGCGGGCGCGCTGCTCGTCTCCCTGGCGCTGGCGGCGGGCGCGGGTGCCGGTTCGAGCGCCGTTTCGGCGGGCACGGCCCTGATGTCGCTGGGCGCGGCGGGTCTGGTTTTCGCCGCGCGACGCCTCGGGTCCGCCCTGCCCTGAAAAAGCCGCAAGACCGGGGTCCGCCGCGGCCCGCAATTTGCAGGGGAACGTTCACGCCGCCGCGTAAAAATGGACAGACGGGCCGCACGCGAACGGCGGCGTGAGTCGCGCCGCCGCTGCCGCGGGCCGGGCCGATCTCCCTGTCAAATCCGGCGCGCGCGGAGCGGTTACCAATCATGGCTACGCGGCGAACCATTCGAATCTTCGTTTCCTCGCCCGGGGACGTCGGCCAGGAGCGCGTGCTCGCGGCTCGCGTCCTGGCGCGCCTGCAGGGCGACTTTGCGGGCTACGCGGACATCGAGCCTATCCTCTGGGAGCACGAGCCGCTGCGGGCGACGGCGCACTTCCAGAAGCAGATCGTGACCCCGTCCAGCACGGACATCGTCGTCTGCATTCTCTGGTCCCGCCTCGGCACGCGGCTCCCGTCGGACCAGTTCGTGCGCCCCGACGGCTCGACCTACGCCTCGGGAACCGAGTGGGAGTTCGAGGACGCCGCGCTGGCCTACCTGGAGAAGGGCACGCCCGACCTGCTCGTGTACCGCCGCAGCACGCCGCCCCCGCTGAGTTTCAAGGACGAGTCTGCGCTGGACCGGGTGGAGCAGAAGCGGGCGCTGGACGCCTTCATCGACCGCTGGTTCGGCAACCCCCAGGACGGCTTTCGGGCGGCCTTCACGACGTTCGAGTCCCCCGACGAGTTCGAGGAGATCCTGGAGCGGCACCTGGGCAAGCTCATCAAGGAGCGGCTGCCCGAGCGCCTGGCCGCCGACGAGGGCGACGTGCCTATCACCTGGTACCGGGGGTCGCCGTACCGGGGCCTCCAGGCGTTCGACTACGAGCACGCGGCCGTCTTCTTCGGCAGGACCCGCGCGATCGGCGCGGTGCGCGAGGCCCTGGTCCACCAGGCGGCGCAGGGAAAGGCTTTCGTCCTCGTGTTCGGCATGAGCGGCGGCGGCAAGTCGTCGCTGGTGCGCGCGGGCGTCCTCCCCACTATCACGCAGCCAGGCGTGGTCGACGGCGTCGGCCTGTGGCGCTGGTGTACGTTCCGCCCCAGCGACGCCGCCGCGGGCGACCTGTTCGACGGGTTCGCGACCGCCCTGACCGCCGGCGAGACGGCCCTGCCCGAACTGCTGTCGGAGGGCGAGGACGCCGCCGCCGCCTCTGCGGCACTCGCCGACCTGATGCGACGTGATCCGGGCGCCGCCGCCGGGCGCGTCCGCGACGGCCTGGCCCGGGCGGCCGAGGCGGTCGCCCGCGAGGAGCGCCTTCCGCGCCCGCCCGAGACGCGCCTCGCCCTGGTCGTGGACCAGATGGAGGAGCTGTTCACGCGCGAGCAGATCGACGCGAAGGCGCGCGAGGCGCTGGTGGCGCTGCTCTCCGCCCTCGCCCGGTCGGGCGCGGTCTGGGTGATCGGGACGATGCGCTCGGACTTCTACCCCCGGTGCGGCGAGATTCCCGAACTGGTTGCACTGAAGGAGGGCATGGGCTCCTACGACCTGCAGCCGCCGACCTCGGCCGAGATAGGGCAGATGATCCGCTTCCCGACCCGGGCCGCGGGGCTGCGCTTCGAGAAGAGCCCGGAACGCGGCGAGTCACTCGACGACCTGCTGCTCGACGCCGCCTCGCGCGACCCCGGCGCGCTCCCGCTGCTGGAGTTCACCCTCGACGAGCTGTTCCGGCAGCGGGACGAGGCGCACCGGATGCTCACCTTCGACGCCTACCGGGCGCTCGGCGGGCTGGAGGGGGCGCTCGCCCGCCGGGCCGAAGAAGTGTACGCCGGGCTGCCCCCGGCCGCACAGAACGCGCTGCCGTCGGTCCTGCGCGCCCTGATCACCGTGAGCGAGGAGGACGAGCGGATCGTCACCAGCCGCCGCGTGTCGCTCGACGCGGTCGCGGGGACGCCGGAGCGCCGCCAACTCGTGGACGCCTTCGTGGCCGCGCGCCTGCTCGTCACGGACCGCGCCGACAGCGGCGAGGCCGTGGTGCGGGTCGCGCACGAGGCGCTGCTTCACCACTGGCCCCGCCTGACCGCCTGGCTCGACGAGGACCGGGACTTCCTGCGGGTCCGCGCGCGGGTCGCCGACGCGGCGTCCCGCTGGCACCAGGAGGGACGGCGGCCCGACTTCCTCCTGCCCACGGGGAAACCGCTCACCGAGGCGCTCGACCTGCTCTCCCGCCGCCGCGCCGACCTGGAGCCGGGCGTCGCGGATTTCGTAGAGCGGTCCGAGCAGCGCGCGACGCACGCGGAGCGGACCCGAAGGCGGACCCTTACCGCCGTCGCCGCCGCGTTCCTCCTGCTCGTCACCGTGTTCGGCGCGTTCAACTTCGCCGCCGCGCAGCGGGCCGAGCGCGAAGCCGCCCGCGCGCGCTCGGAGGCGGCGGTCGCGCAGCAGCAGACGCGCCGCGCCCAGGAACAGGAGCGCATCGCCCGCGAGCAGCGCACGTTCGCCCAGAAGCAGCACGCGATCGCGCAGCGGGAGCGCGCCGTTGCACAGCGCGAGTCGCGGGCGGCGCGACGCCAGAAGGAAGTCGCCGAGCAGCAGCGGGCGCTCGCTCGGCGGCAGCAGACCGCGGCCGAAGAGCAGCGGCGGATCGCCGAGGCCGAGCGGCGTGTGGCGCAGGCGCAGCGTGCCGTCGCCCTCAGGAACTACGGCCACGCGGTGGTCGCCGCGGACACGATGGTGGGCGAACTGGCGGAGGGAATCAAGCCGATTGCGGGGACGCAGTCCAAAACGGTCCGCCGCATCCTGGCGAGCGCCTCGGACGTCTACGACCGACTGCTCGCCGGGGGCGAGACGCCGGAGGCCCTCCTCGGGAAGGCGCGGATGCTGGGCAGTTCGGTGGACATCTACCTTCGGCTGAACGACACGACCCGCGCGGTCGAAAGCGCCCGGGGGGCCGTCGCCATCCTCACCCGGCTTGCGAAAAAGGACCCGAAAAATGAGCGCTACCGGGCCGAACTGGCCCGCGGCCACGACCTCCTGGGTCGCGCCCTGGAGCGGCAGGGGCGCGTCGCTCCCGCCCGCGCCGCGTGGGAGCGGGCGCTGCCGCTCTGGGAGGCGCTCGCCACCGGGAGGGGCGCGAACGAAGAGCACCGAGCCGGACTCGCGTCTTCCCGGGCGAACCTGGCCGACGCCCTGTACCTCCAGGACGACCGGGCCCGCGCGACGAAGCTCTACGACGCCGCCTACCGGGCGAGGCGCGACCTGGCCGCGCGCCAACCGGGCGACGCCCGGCACTGGAGGGCGCTCGGCGTGAGCGAGATCGCGCGCGGGGATGTGTACAGGGACGGCGGCGACGCAGACCTGGACCGCTCGGCCCGCGCGTACGAGGCGGCGCTCGCGGCCTTCGACCGCGCGACCCGCGTGTCGGGCGGCGACGGCGCGGACGACTCGGACCTCCAGAAGAAGGTCGCGGACGCCCACTACGGACTCGGAATGGTCCACCTGCGCCGCAACGACGCCGCGCGCGCCGCGGAGCACCTGCGCCGCGCCGCCGAAACCGCCGACCGCTTCGTCCGGCTCGACCCGCACAACGCCGAATGGCTGTCCGCCCTGGTCAACGCGCGGATGCAGCAGTCCGACATCGCGGGCGGGACCGACCCGCGAAAGGAGATGCGCGACCAGGTCGCCATCATCGCCCCGCTGCTGCCGCGCATGGAGAAGCTCGCCCGTGAGGACCCGGCGAACGCCCGCAACGCGCTGCGCCTCCTCGCCCTCCACGTGTACCGGGCGGCGGCGTTTACGCGGCTGGCGCAGCTCGGGGACGCCCCTAAGGAGAGCCTCGCGGCTGCGGAAGAGTCGTGCCGCCGCCAGGAGGCGCTTGCCCGGCAGGTGGCCGCGGCGGACGACACCTGCTTCACCTGGGCCATTACCCCGGCGGCCGCCGCGTTCGCGCGGGGAAAGCTGCTGGTGGCGCAGGGGCGCCCGGACGAAGCGCGCGCGTGGGACATCCGCGCGATGCAGACGAGCGTCGCCGCGCACGACCGGATCGCCGACCGGTTCCCGCGAGAGCCCGCCCGCCGCCACCGCGCGGCCGCGCAGCGGGAGATGCTGGCGGGTCTCTTCCGGATACAAGCCGAGACTAACCCCGGGGCGGGCGCGCGGTGGCGGCGGCAGAACCTCGAAAACGCCGCCCGGCACTTCCGCGCCGCCCTCGCCGACTACTCCGACGCCTCGGGGAGAGCGCCGGGCAACCGCGCCTGGCGCGCGGACCGAGCGAAGTGCCGCAGTCTGCTGGCCGGCTGCCACATACTGCTGGCCGAGACCGGGGTCGCGCGCGGCGAAAACCTCGCCCGCGCCGAAGCGCACCTGCGCCGCGCGGTGCAGGAGTACGAGGCCCTGGTCCGCGAGGAGCCAGCGAATCCCGCGTTCCTGGAGGGGCTGTCTCCCGTCTACACCAGTCTGGCGGGAGCGCTCCTGGCGCAGAAGAAGAACGCGGAGATGGAGACCGCCTTCCGGCAGGGGCAGGCCGTCCAGGAGAGACTGGCGCGACTGACCTCGGGAACCCGGCTCGCGTCCGCCTCCGGCAGCACGGCGAGCCGCCTGGACGCCGCCTCGCGCGGGACGGAAAGCGGGCAGCTGCTTGCCGTCCTGCGCCGGAAGCTCGTCCCCGCGGGGTCGCTGTACCTGAGCGACCCGACGACGCCGCGCTACCGCGAGGTGGTCGATACCTGCCTCGAGATGGCCGAGCTTCTGCTCCTGACGCCGGACCCGAAGAACCGCCAGGAGGCGCGCGAAACGCTCGCCCTCGGCTACCAGCTCCACGACGAGGCGAAGAAGAACAAGACGCTCCCGGCCGAAACGATCGCCGAACAGGAGCGGCTGCGGCGCTCCCTCGAGGAGGCGTTCGACAAGATCCCGAAGGACGCGCCGCCCAGCGGCCCGCCCGCGACGACGGCCGGGTCGGCGACCCCCTGAACGACGCGAGCGAGCGGCGGGCGCGCCTGTGCGCCCGCCGCTCGCTCCCCTCTCCCCCGCCCGTTCGGCGCGTTCCCTTCCCCTTCGCGCCTGCTACTGCACGGCGGGCAGTGCGACGCCTATTCCCTCCAGGTCCTCTCCTCCCGCGCCCAGCGCCATTTCGTGGGTCATGAAGGCGGCGAACTCGCGCAGGGCCGGGTGCGCCGGGACACCCCCCGGGCGAACGCTACCGTCGCCCACGGCAACCATCTCGGCCAGGGTGACGAGCCCGTTCCCGTCGGTGTCGAGCATCTTGAAGACTTCCGGCCCCCGAGCGGGGTCACTGACGAACTCTCTGGCGAAGTACCATATGCCCTCGTCTTCTATGAGGCCCGTGATCATCTCGGAGCCCTTCGCGTTAACGCTTGCCAGCATCGCGGCGCGCGCCTCCTCCGCGCCGGGGATCGGGTACGCCGCGATCCGTCCCGCCTGGTCCCGGACGATCCATTCGGTGCCGGTCTTGCCCGGAACCGCCGGCATCGCCCGCGCCAGGAAGCCGCTGCGTCCCGACTGGAGGTCGAAGTGGTACCCGTCGGCTACCCCGTCCGCGAGGTCCGGGTCGAGTCGCGCTTCCCGGCTCAGGGTGGAGAGCGACGTGGAATACAGCCCGGTGGTACGGGAGTAGAGCGTCTGCGCCTCGGCGATCCGCGAGAGGTTCCGGACGGCGGAGGCGCGGCTGGCGGCCTCGCGCACCTTCTGGACCGCGGGCAGCAGCAACCCTATCAATATAGCGATTATTGCTATTACCACCAGCATTTCGATGAGCGTGAACCCCTCGCGGGACTGGCTTCGCGCTCGCAGCGTCGGCACCTTCGGCATCGTGATCATGACAGGCTCCCTTTCGACAGTGGAAACGGTGGGCGGCCTCCGCCCCGGTTAGTGTATCCAGTACAACCACCCGCCGCAGCGCCTTCTTACAGAAACCGTTCTACCGATCTGGTAATTTTTCGTGCGTACGCTTCAGCCCCGCGTATACGATAGTTCATGTTCGACGCGTACCTGAGCCGCTGGGACCTGATACCGGACGGCGAGCCGATCGTCACCCACAGCAGCAGGCTCCTGCCGGTGCGCCGCCGCGGCGGCGACGGCGCGCCCGCGATCCTGAAGGTCGCGGTCGGGCCGGAAGAGAAGTTCGGCGGCGGGCTGATGGTCTGGTGGGACGGGCAGGGCGCGGCGCGCGTTCTGGAGCACGACGGCGGCACGCTGCTCCTTGAGCGAGCGGAGGGTGCCCGGTCGCTCGCCGACATGGCGCGCAGCGGCCACGACGACGAGGCTACCCGCGTCCTCTGCCGGGCCGTCGCGCGGCTGCACGCGCCGCGCGACAAGACGCTCCCGCATGCCGTTCCCCTGACGCAGTGGTTCCGGGAGTTGGAGCCCGCCGCCGTGCACCACGGCGGAATCCTGACCCGCTGCGCGGCGACAGCCCGCGAACTGCTGGCGTCCCTGCGGGACGAGGTGGCGCTGCACGGCGACATGCACCACGGCAACGTCCTCGACTTCGGGGCGGAACGCGGCTGGCTGGCGATCGACCCGAAGCGCCTCTATGGCGAGCGCGGCTTCGACTACGCCAACCTCTTCTGCAACCCGGACCACGAGACGGCGACCGCGCCGGGCCGCCTCGCGCGCCGCGCCGACATCGTCGCAGAAGAAGCGGGCCTGGACCGCACGCGCCTCCTTCAGTGGGTCCTCGCCTATTCGGGCCTGTCGGCGGCCTGGACCCTGGGCGACGGCGACACCCCCGACATCGCCCTGGCCGTTGCCGGGGCTGCGGCCGGGGAACTCGACCGGGCGTAGCAGGAAACCCCGTGCCGCGCCCGTAAATCCTCCTTGCCAACACCGGGGCGACGGTCGCCCCCGCGAGGAGAATCGCCGCGTGACGGACGTT
>DATLHN010000024.1:0-5033 GCA_035539875.1 Armatimonadaceae bacterium | reverse complement strand
CCGGCTCTACGAAGGCGGCGGCCCCGCCGCCCTCTCCGGCTGCCTGCTCGCCCCGCTGGCCGCCGATCGGGGCGTGTTCAGCCCCGAGCAGGTGCGCGCCGCCGTCCGCCCGGACGACCCGCACTTCGCCCGCACCCGCCTCGTCTGCGTCGAGAACACGCACAACGCCGCCGGGGGCTGCGTCTGGCAGCCCGCCGAAGTCACAGCCGTAACCGACGCCGCCCGCGAGATGGGCCTCGGCCTGCACCTCGACGGCTCCCGCCTGCTGAACGCCGCGGTCGCGCTCGGCGTGCCCGCCGCCGCCGGCCTTGCCGCCCCGTTCGACACGGTAACCCTGTGCCTTTCGAAGGGACTGGGCGCGCCGGTCGGCGCGATCCTCGCGGGCGACGCGGCGCTAATAAAAGGCCCCGCCCGCCGCTGGAAGCACGTCTTCGGCGGCGCGATGCGCCAGGCGGGCATCATCGCCGCCGCGGGCTTGTACGCCCTATGCCACCACGTCGACGACCTGCGCACCGACCACGAGAACGCGCGCCTGCTCGCCGAGGGGCTGGCCGCCATCCCCGGGGTGACGCTCTGCCCGCCGCCCGAAACCAACATAGTCTTCTTCGACGTCGCGGGCACCGGCCTCACCGGCGACGACGCCCGCGCCCGTCTCCTCGCCGCCGGCGTCCGCGCCTCCGGCTTCCCCGGCAGTACGCGCCTGCGCTTCGTCACGCACCGGGATGTCTCCCGTGCCGACACCGAGCGCGCGATTGAAGCGGCGAACCATGCCCTGAGGTCTCAGTAGCGGTAAAGGAGACCTCCACCGCTATGCCGCGCCGCCTGCACCGCCTGCGTGTACTTGCCGCTTCGCTGCTACTGCTGCTCGCACTGACAGCCTCTCTCTACCCGGCATCCGCCGAGAGCGACCACGACCCCCTCCCCCCGATGCGCTGGGGGGAGTTGCAGAAGTGTTACGACGTCGTCGTCGCCCGCTACGAAAGTCACGACGGGGACGCGAAAGAGGGAAGGCAGACCCTGCGCCTGCGCGTCGTCGAACCGCTGCGCGGCGATCTGCGAGAGGGCACTGTCGTTTCGGTCATTCTGCGCCACCGGTATCAGGTAGTCAACGCCTCTTTGCTCTCCGATCCGGAGAAAAGCGGCGGCGATACCCGCCCTGTGCTCTGGTACTCGCCCTACGTTATCCCCCCCTACAGCGGCGACGATGAGGTTTTTCGTACTGGCGGCGCGAAACGCGTGCAGACGCTCAGTGAGCCAGCGGTCTATTTCCTCCTGCGGGACACGTCCGCGATTTTTCCCGGACGCAGATTCCTGCTGGAGCGATTCGGGCAGGTGCATCCCGCCGAGGAAGCACTGGACTGGCAGCACATGACCCAGTACCAGGAGCCTCCACTCCTCTTCCGCCTTCTTCAGGACGTGGACCAGGAGGTGATGCGCGCCGCGCTGGAGGAGTTGTACGTGAGCCGCGACCCGAAGACGCTCGATGCCCTGGTCGAGCGTGTCGCACAGGGAGCAGGCACGCCGGGCGGGGGAATCGGACGCGCCGCGGAGGTCTTGAAAGCAATCGGCGACCGTAACGGCGAGGTGTACGACCGGGCGACGCTTCACTGGAAATCCCTCGCCGAACGCCTTGCCGCCGAGGAATCTGAGAAGGGGCAGAAACCCGTCCGAGTTCAGGACGCGCGGTATTCGGCTCTGTACGCCCTGGGAGAAGTGCGCGCCGGGATCGCCCCCGAACGCTACCTGGCAGACCTGACGCCCCTCCTCGCGGAGACCGGGCCTCAAACCTCCCGGCGTCAGGAATTTGCCGTGCAGGCGCTGCATGGCGCACGCACCACTGCCGCACTGGATGTGGCCCGCGACCTGCTGCGCCATCCGCGCCTCGGCCCGTCCGCGGCCTCGGCGCTGGCGTCCCTGCTCCAGGACGGGGCTTACGGCTACCACTACCTGCCCGCAACGCCGCCGCAGCGTTCAAGCGACACGCTGCGCCGGCACGCGCTTCCATGGCTGCCCGGCCTGATTGGTGAGACGAATTCAGCCCCCCTTACAAACGGCCGGGACGGTCACGCCGATCAATCCCGCCGCCATCTTAGCGGCATCGCGGCACAGGTTCTCGACGCGGAAAAACCGCGCACGCCACCCTCGCTCGCGGAGGCCGAGCGCGTCTTTTTCGATCCGGACCCGCCCCCGTTTTCCGGGAGTGGTTCTCGCCCGGGGGACCGGATGCTGGAGCGCATCACCATCGCATCGGACGCCCGCTATGTCCCCCTACTCATTCGTCTGCTCAAAGAGCGCCGCGACTCCTGGCAGAGTGGCATGCTCAGCGCCGTGAAGCGATACGCCGTGATCGCGCCGAACGCGATGGTCCGGGAAATGCACGCGCAAGGGGTGACCCAATCGTTCGCGGAGGCGTCGGGCTTGAGCGGTCACGGCCTGTACGACGAGTTCATGCGCCGCCTGGGTCTCTACCGACAGAATGCTCACTGGCTGTTCGCCGACCGCGGGGCATCAAGGGGCGAAGCCCCGTCCTTCGCCCGCCTGCGACGTCTTCCGTTCCGGGAGATGGACGCCGAGGCGCGAACGAGGATGCGTTCCTGGTTGGGCGCGGGCGCGGACGGTCAGATTCCCGTCAACCCGAACCATTTTCGCTACAGCGAGGCTTCCTTTCTCCTGCGCGCCTCGCCCGAGGAGGGACGCCGCTACCTGGAGCGCGCCCTGGCGGCGCGGGACGGGTATTCCCCGGCGATGCAAGCCTCCCTTCTGGCGCTGGCGGTCCAGTCGGGACGCGGCGACCTTAAAGATACATTGCGGGCCAGCGTCCGCCACGCCCTGGCCGAGGAGGAAGCCGCGCGAGCAAGGGGCACAGAGGCCACGCCTTCATACGCCTATCAAGTGCGTTCCGCTGCCGAGTGGCTACTGCTCGATCCGGAACCGGACGATATCGCGCGGTATCTGGCCGTCCTGGACGCAAGACGTGAGATGCACTTCGTAGACCACAATCTGTTGATTATCTCCTTCGCTCCAAACGAGATGCAGATGAACGAGGAGTACTCGCACCTTCTCGCGCGCCTCTTCGACGCCGCGCCCGCGCCGTTCTTCGACCGGGTACTCTACCTGCTGGAGTCGCCGCTGTTCGCGGAGCGGGAGGCGGGCGCGGGGGTCCTGCGGAGAACGATCTACACGGACCTCGGATTCGACCACACGGCGTTCGCGGAGGAACGGGAGGCGCGTCTGGCGAAGATTCGTCCGCTCCTGGCGCGCCTTTCGAAGCAGCCGGGCGGCGGTCACGCGCGGCTCGCGCTTCTGCGGGAGTGGGGGGTGACGCCGCGCAGCGGCGCGCGCGACACCCTGGGACAGTGGGCGGAACTCGCGGGGCACCCGCGCGAGGATGTAGCGGCAAACGCCCTGCTCCTGATGGAAGAGGAGGCAGGCGTACTCGGCCTGACGGAGTTGCGGTCGCGCCCCGCCGACGAGCGGGCGCGGTCGGTGGCGACCTTCCTGCGGGACCGAGAGGAACAGCCGGACGTGCGACAGAAAGGCGGCAAGTAGCGCATGGATGTAGCGGTGCTGGGGGCGTCGGGGGACTGCGGGCGGGAGATCGTCAGCCAGTTGGTGGCGTCGCGCCTGCTCGCCCCGACGGAGCGGATGCAACTGGTAGGACGCGCGGAGGGGCGTTCCGCCCGCATGCTGCACGGCCTCGTCTCCGACCTGACCGACGCGCACGCGGAGTACGTGCCGGAGTTCGACGTCGCGCTCTCCCCGCGCGAGATCACCGCCGACCTGTGGGTGGTCGCCTCCGGGGTCACCATGCCGACGTCGGGCGACGCCGCCGTGGACCGGAACTCGCTCGCGCTCGGCAACGCGCGCATCTTCGCGGAGTACGCCCGCGCCCTGGCCGAGCACGGGCAGGGCACTGAGGTGGTGGTCGTAGTGTCTAACCCCGTCGAGCTGGGCGTCGCGCTGTTCGCGCGGGCCATCGGGCGGCACCGCGTCATCGGCATCGGGGCGTACCAGGACACGCTGCGCTTCCGGCGCGAGATCGCTTCCGACCTCGGGATGCGCCGCCAGAGGGTCTGCGGCTTCATGCTCGGCGAGCACGGCGAGGGGCAGGTCCCGCTCTGGTCCGGCGTCACCGTGCACGGCATGTCCCCGGACGAGCAGGCGGAGGCGGTCCGCGCGATCCGGCGCGGCACCGAGGGGGACGACTTCCTAGACCTGTCGCGCCGCCTGCGCGGCCACATGAACGCCCTGATCGCGGACGGCTGCATCGCGGAGGCGTTCGCCTACGTCGACACGCTGCCCCCGGACGTGCGCGTGGTGCTGAAGCCGTACATCACACACCTCTCCGGCGCGAAGACCGTGCTGGCCACGGCGAACGTGACCGCATCCCTGGTGGAGACGCTGCTGCGCGGGGACGAGGCGATGATCGCGGCGCAGGTCCACCTCACCGACGGCGAGTTCTACGGGCTGTCCGGGCCGCTCGGCGTCCCGGTCATCGTCAGCCCGGGGGGCGTCCTGCGCGTGGTGGAGCTACCCCTGAGCGCGGCCGAGCAGCGGGACCTCACCCGCATCTCGTCCTCGGTGAACGACAAGCTGGACCGGTGGATGCGCTCGCTGGAAGAGGAGGGGATCGCGACATGAGCGACGTAAGCGCAGACGGCGGCGGCGGCGCGCATCGCCGGCACTCGTTCCTGCTGAAGCTGACCGACAAGCCCGGCGGCATGGAGCTGATCGCGGCGACGTTCGCGCACCGGGGCATCTCGCTCACCGCGATCCTCGGCAACGACGGCACGCTCGACCCGAACGGCCACGCGACGGTCCTGGTGACGTTCACGACGACGGACGCCCGCAAGGAGGCGCTTCAGCGCACGCTCGCGCGGCTCGCCCGGGTCGTCTCGGTCACCGAGGAGCCGGACGACGCGCCGGGAGCGCGGGTGGTCGCGCTCGTCCGCCTCGCGCCCGACGCCCCCGCCCCTGACATGCTGCCGTCCGGCACGGTCGAGCGGCTTTGCGGCGACCCGGCGGCCGGCGAG
>DATLHN010000023.1:0-1993 GCA_035539875.1 Armatimonadaceae bacterium | reverse complement strand
CAAGGCGCGGACGTGAATGCGCTGAACAACGAGGACTGGACCGCCTTGATGGGCGCGGTGAGCAAAGGGAACGTTGAGATGGCCCGCCTGCTCCTCGAAAACGGAGCGGACGCGCACCTGGGTCCGGCGGGCTTGCCGGGCTGCCCGCTGGATTTTGCCCACCGTCTTGGTGACACCCCAATGATCGCCCTGCTCAGTAGTGATAGTGCGGGCAGCAGGACGTCGACGTCATGACGCCGGGTCCGCAAGAATCCGATCTCGAATGGATGCTGGCCGCGCTGCGCCTAGGAGCGGGCAGTAAGACGGCGTTCGCCGCCCCCCGATTTGGCGGCTGGTCCGGGCATTACACGGCCATGCACGTCGCGATCCTGCACGGACGGGCGGACGTGGTGCGGTTCCTGTGGCAGGAATACGGTCCGGACAACGACGCCCTGAAACTGGCAGTTTACTATGACCGGCGGGAAATTGCCGAGTTGCTGGTCACGCTCGGGGCCGTAGTCTGCCATGAATACTGGAATACCCTGGAAACCGCCCTCCAGCGGGGGCACGACGAGCTATTCCACTGGCTCCTGGAGCGCGGGGTGCCGGTGACCGGGCGCGCAGGGCAGGATACCCTTCGTGCCGCCTGTTCCCTGCTTCGGGAGGACGTCGTTCGCCTCCTCATCGACCGGGGCGCAGAGGCGGAGCCGCCCGGCAGCAGTCTGGTGGGTGGTGTCTGTAATATCAATCACGAGAAGCCCCAGGTAGGGCGCATCGTTCGCTTCTTGCTGGACTACGGGGCGGATCCGAACGGGTTGCTGGGCAACGGCGATACGCCACTCATAACCGCCTGCCGGTTTCAGCCGGTTGGCCCTGCGACGGCCGAGATCGCCGACACGCTTCTGAACGCGGGCGCGGACCCGAACCGCCGCAATCTTCTCGGAGAGACGGCGTTAACGGTCGCCGTTCAGGGGGGCTACCTTCCACTAGTCGAGTTGCTCGTTCGCCACGGTGCGGACGTGAACGCACGCACAGCACCGGTCCACACACCCCTGTCCCTCGCCCGCGCTCGCGGGCGCGACGCCGTGACAAACTTTCTGCGCCGCAACGGTGCCACGGAGTAGATCACATGGCGGACTACTGGGTGGTTGACCTACGGGCGATGTCGGACACCATCGAAATCAGCGGTGGCATCGTGCTCGTCATAACGTTCGCGGGGACTTACCCGGAAGGATCGGCGGGGAATCCGACGGCGGACCGGATGAAGCGGGCAGTGGCCGAAGCCGTTTCCGACCTGCCGGGACCTCCCGCGGCAGTCCTCTTTGATATGACGGAACTACACTACGAGTGGGGCGACGCGATTCTCGGTATCCTGTACCCGCTGATGCAGAACGCGGGCAGCCACCGCAGCCCGGTCCTCCTATGGCCGCCCGTCGCCATCGCGGCGCGCGGCGCTACTCGGCACGCGCTGACGTCGCTCGGTGTAGAGGGCGGTTTAGGCGGGTTGGTAGAGGTTCGGCTGGTCGAGACGCGGGAGGTGGCGCTTGACCACCTGCGGGAACGTCTCGCGGGTGCCGACACGGTTTGAACGCGCCCGCGTTTGTCCCATAAACGTAGCGGAGGCACGGCCATGAGTTTTCTGGACAGACTGCTGGGGCGCGAGGAGCAGGAACCGGCTACGGCGGACGGCACGGTGGCGCGGCAGCAGCCGGCCCGGGGCGGAGCGGGAACGACCGGCGGCGCGGCGGCGCGGGACCCCGACGCGGCGGCTATAGAGCGGTACCACTACCTGCTGCGAACCGCGCCGCCGGAGACGATCGAGCAGGCGCACGCGGAGGCGTTCGCGCGTCTGACGCCGGAGCAGCGGCGGCAGGTGCTGGAGCAGATCAGCCAGGGGGTCCCGCCCGCGGAACGCCCGGCCGGGGACGACCCGCGGACGCTGGCCCGGGCAGCGACGCGCGCCGAAGTGCGCGACCCGGGCTTCCTGGACCGGACGCTCGGCGGGCGGGACCCC